>JAVBVL010000078.1:0-7911 GCA_031554285.1 Bacteroides sp. | reverse complement strand
GTTGCCCGATGATGTGGAGAATCCTATCATCTTCAAGTTTAGTACCGACATGATTCCCATCGTGTTGCTATCGGTACAAGCCAATGAGAGCCAACCGGCACTTTATAAAATCCTGGACGATGGAGTGGTGAACCCCTTGGCCCGTGTTCCCGGTGTAGGTACAGTCTCTATTTCGGGTGCGCCCAAAAGAGAAATCCAGGTGTATTGCGACCCTGTTAAACTGGAAGCTTACCACCTTACTATCGAAGGAATCAGTTCTATTATCGGTGCCGAGAACCGGAATATACCGGGAGGTAACTTCGATATTGGTAACGAAACCTATTCGTTGCGTGTAGAGGGCGAATTCAAGGATGCAAGTATGTTGCGTGATATTGTGGTAGGTACCCATAACGGAGCCAATGTATACCTGCGCGATGTGGCTATGATTAATGATACTGTACAGGAACGGGCACAGGAAACCTATAATAATGGGGTGCAAGGTGCCATGATTATTGTGCAGAAGCAATCGGGCGCCAACTCGGTGGAGATTTCCGAGAAAGTACTTGATATGCTTCCTGCACTACAGAAGAACCTGCCGAGTGACGTGAAGCTGGGGTTGATTGTGAATACATCCGAAAACATTCTGAATACCATTGGCTCGTTAACAGAAACGGTGGCTTATGCCTTGTTGTTTGTGGTTATCGTAGTATTTGTTTTTTTGGGCCGTTGGCGGGCTACAATTATTATTTGTATCACTATTCCGTTGTCATTGATAGCCTCATTCATCTATCTGGCTATTACCGGTGGTACCTTGAATATCATATCTCTGTCATCGCTCTCCATAGCCATCGGTATGGTGGTGGATGATGCTATTGTGGTACTCGAAAACGTAACTACGCATATTGAACGTGGGTCGGAACCGAAACAGGCTGCCGTACATGGAACTAATGAGGTGGCAATCTCTGTAATTGCCTCTACCTTGACAATGCTTGCCGTGTTCTTCCCACTTACGATGATTGGTGGTATGTCGGGGGTACTCTTTAAGCAATTGGGTTGGATGATGTGCGCCATGATGGTAATTTCTACCATTGCAGCACTTGCCCTTACTCCTATGCTTTGTGCACAATTGCTTCGTTTGCAAAAGAAGCAGACCAAAACATTTAAAACACTCTATGGCCCTATCCAAAAAGGGCTCGATGCTTTTGATGTGTGGTATGCCAATCGGTTGAACTGGGCGGTTCGCCATCGTATAGTGGTGATTGTGGGTTGTGTGGTGCTTTTTGTACTTAGCTGTTTCTGTGCCAAATTCATCAGTACGGAGTTTTTCCCCGCACAAGATAATGCCCGTATTGCTGTAAAATTGGAACTACCCATCGGCTCACGTAAGGAGTTGGCTCAACAGATAGCTGCCGACCTTACTAAATACTGGATGAATAAGTATGAAAAAGAGATGAAAGTGTGTAACTATACCGTTGGGCAGGCCGACTCGGACAATGCATGGGCTTCTATGCAAGATAACGGTTCGCATATCATTTCGTTCAATATCAGTCTGGTAGACCCGGGCGAACGTAAAAAACGACTCGACCAGGTGTGTGATGAGATGCGTGAAGACTTGAAGATGTATCCCGAATTAGCCAAATCCCAGGTAATTATGGGTGGTGGTGGAGGAGGTATGGGTGGACAGACCACTGCCGACTTCGAAATTTACGGATACGATATGACCGCTACCGACAGTGTGGCTGCCCAGTTAAAACGTGCCATGCTCAATGTGAAAGGAGTATCTGAAGTAAATATCAGTCGCAGCGATTATCAACCGGAATACCAGGTAGACTTTGACCGCGAAAAATTAGCACTTCACGGATTGAACCTGGCTACAGCCGGTACCTATCTGCGTAACCGTGTTAACGGTGCTACTGCCTCCAAATACCGTGAAGACGGCGATGAATACGATATCAAAGTGCGTTATGCGCCTGAGTTCCGTACCAGCATTGAGAGTTTGGAAAACATCCTTATCTACAATGCGCAAGGGAATCCGGTACGTGTAAAAGACGTAGGTACAGTAGTCGAACGCTTTGCTCCTCCTACCATTGAACGTAAGGACCGCGAACGTGTGGTAACGGTTTCGTCTGTTATATCGGCTGAGGCCGGCGGGGTATTGGGCGATGTGGTGGCCGATGGTAAAGCCATTATCAACCAGATGCACTTCCCCGCGGGTATTACGGTACAGGTAGCCGGTTCGTACGAAGACCAGGTGGAGTCATTCCAGGATTTGGGCGTGTTGGCGGTACTCATTGTAGTGCTTGTGTTCATTGTGATGGCTGCTCAGTTTGAATCGCTCACTTATCCGTTCATCATTATGTTCTCCCTTCCGTTTGCGTTCAGTGGAGTACTGTTGGCACTGTTTGTTACCGGCAGCACGTTGAGTGTAATGAGCTTGCTGGGAGGTATTATGTTGATTGGTATTGTGGTGAAGAACGGTATTGTGCTTATCGACTATATTATTCTGTGCCGTGAACGCGGGCAGGCGGTAATTAATGCCGTAGTAACCTCGGGTAAGAGTCGTCTCCGTCCGGTAATCATGACTACTGCTACTACCATTCTCGGTATGATTCCGATGGCTATCAGTACCGGTCAGGGTGCCGAAATGTGGCGTCCGATGGCAATCTCCGTAATCGGGGGGTTAACCATTTCAACCATCCTGACACTGATTCTTATCCCGACACTCTATTGCATGTTTGCCGGTACAGGTATCAAACGCCAGCGTAAGAAGATGAAACAACAACGTGAAATGCAGGCTTATTTCGATGAGCATAAACATGAAATTATCAAAAAGTAGAAAACTATGAAATCAGTATTGATAACTTTCGACGAAGCACATTTTGAGAAGATAATTACTACCCTCGACCGCTTGAACTGTCGTGGATTTACTTACCTCGAAAAGGTGCAGGGACGCGGGTCGAAGACCGGCGACCCCCATTACGGCAGTCACGCATGGCCTGCTATGTGCTCGGCTATTATCACTGTGGTTGAAGACCACCGGGTAGATCCGTTATTGGATGCTTTGCATAAATTGGATGTACAGTCCGATAAACTCGGGCTCAGGGCATTTGTAACACCTGTAGAACGTAGCATCTAAAAGATTCTGTATACTATAATTAATTGCTAAGAGGGGAGTTTCATCAGATGATGTAATTCCCCTTTCTGCATAGTAATAGGGGTTTTTCACATGCTAAGTTGAAATATTTTTATCCGAACTTGTAAATAATAATCTTTATATTGTATCTTTGTGCCGTAAACATTATTTGTCTATCAACCTCTAAAAAATAAACACATATGAAGAAACTGCTATCCTTATTCACTTTAGTGGTCGTGTTAGCTTCTTGTATTAGCGGTGACAAGGATTTGTCTGAGACGTCCGGAACCGGTGGAACCGATTATGCCAATACATTTGGCAATGTAAAAACAATCAATGTAAAAATTGATTCTAAGTATGGTACTCCAGTGTACTATGCCCTGTTTTATGAGTTTCCGTATGCCGATGGTGATTTAGTGAAAGACCCGGCCTTAACAGGTATAACCCCAATCGCTACTACTCTTGAGGTTCCCAATGATGTGAAAAAACTCTACCTGGTAGGCAATGGCGAATTGTTGACATTGGATGTTGCCGATATTACTCTTCCTGCCGCCTCTTCTAAGGCCGCTTCTTCAACCAATAAACTGGATGCCAAGGTAGTGGAATATATTAACGGAACTTGTTTTCCGGAAGCCTCGTTTAATGTACGTGGTGAAAACCTCTACAAGTGTACCGACCTTAAGATTGCCAATACCGGCGGAACGGCAGAATTCGATGAAGCCGAAGTGTGGCTTACCTTTATTAATGACGGCGGATTTCGTTTAAGCAATCTGTACGGGCAAATCTGGTTTTATACCTACCCTTCGAATAAACTCAAAGAAGGAATGACAACTTCGGATGTTACTTTCTATGGTCTTTCTGCCACTACAGACGAAATCATACAAGTACCTTACAGCGACATTTCAGCACGTAAGAACTATATTTTCAATTCAAAAGAAGAAATTGTGGACGGTGCTTCCAGCTTTAGGAAAGTAGCACTCGGCAAATTTGGTAAAGGACTGAATATCGGTTTTGTGTATAATGGTTCGGGCTCTATCAGATTCTCTACTCCGTATCTGAATCCAAAAGTTTCCAAGTCGATTTATTATGCGGATACCTATAAGAATTTTGCAATCAACGGTTATGTAGCCAACGGTTTTATGCGTCACATAGAAGTGCTTGATTCAAAAGGTGAAACATTTGAGGGCAATGTGTTAGGCATGGAGAACCGTGCTCCGACCGAAAGCCAGTATGACGGCGATTACAACGACATGCTGTGCCTGGTCGAATCGAACCCGATTGCCTTGAAACCCGTAGAAGAAATAGATGATCCCACTCCCCTTGTATATAAATCGTCAAAAGGAGTCTATCTTTTTGAAGATAACTACCCCGACCGTGGCGATTATGACTTTAATGATGTAGTAGTTGAGTATGACATTGTCGACTTCTATACCAGTAGCAACAAAGCCAAGCAAGTGGCTGTTCGTTTGTTGGCAAACGGTTGTAGCTATAATAATACATTCGGCTTCAAGAGCGGGTCAACTTATACTCCGTTTATTACAGGTATTCAAGGATATAAGAATGTGTATGCCAATTCCGGAACCACGGCATTCGGCGAATGGGTTTCACAAGCAGTGTATGGCGATATCTTGCCTTATCTGGAAAACGGCAAGAACAAGATTGTTGATCCTACCACTTACAATACCGGCGAATATCCTTATGTGTTGAATATCCCTTATTCAACCTCTGAATTTATGTTCAGATGGTGCTTGGAGAAACAACCTATCGATGAGGCTTATAACTTTGCTACTAACCGTGCAAGCGATTGGTACCTTACCCCTAAAGATGAAAGCAAAGTCGTTAAGTAACGATTGTAAGATTGAAAGACTGAAAACAAAACAGCCGGGCATCATGTCCGGCTGTTTCTGTTTCAGGGCCTATTCTACACAAATTTCATCCACAAACAGGTAAGGCGATTTTCCCTCGCCGGCATGCCCTTTGGGCAGTGTAGGCGAGTGCTTTACCGTAACTCTTACAAAGGCTGCTTGAGTGGGGTCAAAGGTCACTTCGTAGCTCTCTACCCCCTTTTTATCAATATTGGTTTCAAGCGGGAATTCGCGGTTTGCCACTTCCCGGAAGTTCTTTCCGTCGTCCGAAACAGCTACCACTAATCCGCTGATGCCCATAATCCAGGCGCTCATGTCTACTACGGCTTGGGTGGCTACGCGGTTGATTGTTGCCGGTTCTTTCAATGTTATCGTAGCTTCGGCATCGTAACCCGGAAATCCGAGCCAACGTCCGCTGGCATAGCTGTCGTTACCCGTGAGTCCGTCTACCAACGTAATGGCTCCGCTGTAGGTATATTTAGGGTTGGGTTGTGCCTTCAAGGTAACGGGGCACAAGGTGGCTTTGTTAAAGCGGATGGCTTCGCTCACTACCTTGGTGTTGCCTGTCGGGCGAATGGCTACCGCGCAGAAATCGGCGCTTTGATTCACTGTAATCGGGGCGGTGTACGCTGCCGACGAAGCATCGGGGGTAGTGCCGTCCAACGTATAATGAATAGGAGCGTTGTCAATCGTGTTCAGCTCTACAATGACGGCCTGTTTTACGGTGTTGGGAGTAAAAGTGACATTTAGCTCAAAGGCATGCTTGCCATAATTCATACCATCGCGCGTATAGAATTCCATCAAGCGGGGCAGGCGTGAGGTGAAGTTACGGTAATCCTTCTTCTCAGGCATTGTCCATTGTACCTCGGCCAATGCCGCCATACGTGGCAATATCATGTATTCCACATGCTTCCCATCCAGTACATACTCCGTCCATAAGTTAGCTTGTGCTCCCAGGATGTGTTTTTTCTCGTCCTCATTCAACGCAGCCGGTATGGGTTCCAGGCTATATACTTTCTCCAGGCTGATAAATCCGCCAATGCCCAATGGCTCGTCTTTGGTGTCAGTGGTGGGGTAATAATCAAAGTAGGCATGCGTGGTGGGGCACATAATCACATCATGTCCCAGTTTGGCAGCCGTAATGCCGCCTTCCATGCCACGCCATGACATAATGGTTGCATCGGGAGCTACATCGCCCTCCAGAATCTCGTCCCAGCCAATCATACGGCGGCCGTTGTTGTTCAGGAACTTCTCGATGCGTTGGGTGCAATAGGTTTGCAGTCTGTCCTCGGCCGTGTGACGGCTATCCGATTTCAGTCCTTCCGCCTTGATGCGTGCCTGGCACTTGGGGCAAGTTTTCCAATGCGTACGCGGAGCTTCGTCGCCTCCAATGTGAATGTATTCCGAGGGGAACAGCTCCATGACTTCTGTCAGAACCCCTTCAATAAAGTCGAACGTTTTCTCATTTCCGATGCAAAGTACATCGTCAAAGATTCCCCAGTTGGGGCATACTTCGTACGGACCGCCTGTACATCCCAGTTCCGGATAAGCAGCTAAAGCTGCCAGCATATGTCCCGGTAGGTCAATTTCAGGAATGATGGTGATGTATCGTTCCTGTGCATAGGCAACTATTTCCTTGATTTGGTCTTGCGTATAGAATCCGCCGTATGGCTGGTCGTCATACTCTTTCGTATTGCGCCCAATTACTGTATGTTTACGTTGCGAACCTATTTCGGTCAGTCCCGGGAACCGTTTAACTTCTATTCTCCATCCCTGGTCGTCCGTTAAATGCCAGTGAAAGCGGTTCATGTTATGCAATGCCAGCAGGTCGATGTACTCTTTTATAAACTCCACGGGGAAGAAGTGACGGCATACATCCAAATGCATTCCGCGGTAGCCGAAGCGTGGATAATCCTTGATTTCTACGGCCGGAAGCAGGATGTCGGCACCTTTGGCAACAGCCGGAATCGATTTACGCAAGGTTTGAATTCCGTAAAAAACACCGTTGGCCGTTTTCCCGGCAACGGTTACTTGCTCACTGGTTACCTGAAGGATGTACCCCTCTTCCTGTTCAATGGCAGGGTCAATACTCAGTACAATGCTTTTGGCAGCTTTCCCGGCTTGAATTTCTTCCGTTTTCAGGGTTTTTCCGGTAGATTCTTTGATGTAATCCGAAAGAAAATCAGCATTTCGCTTCATCAATTCATCACCCTGCGGGTAAAGAATTTTAGTGCCGTTGCCGATGGTAAACGGATTGCCCTGGGTTAAAACGACCTCTTGAGGAAGAGGGATTACCTGATAATTGGCTTCTGATTGGGGGGATTGGCACGAGGCAAAAGTCGTGCCGAGCAGCAGAAGCGCTGCGCGTGTAAGTTTGTTCATGATACTATTGATTAATGATTCGGGTCAAAGATATAAAAAAGCGCTCTTATTTGTCCGATGTAACAAGCTTTTTAGTAGCCGTTTTAATGAAGCGCAACGTTTCATAGCAACATGGGGCTATTTAAACATTGTTCGCAGACTTGTATCTGTTTTAGATTATACTTTACCCTTCCTGTGATTTTATTTTCTCCCTTCATAACCTTCCTGTTTGCTGTAACCCTTTATCCATGGGCATTTCCGCTGCAGTTATGCCCCTTCATGTGGTATTCCTTGCCCTTCATTGCAACGCGTTGGTTTTCAGGCCCTAATAATCCTGTATTGCGGCCTGATAAATAGATTTGAGGGCCTAATCCTGCATTTTCAGGCCCTCATCCCGGCATATTACCCGATAAAACCTCACTATCTTTTCCTGTAATCACTTCCATCTTTCAATAAAAGACTTCCATCTTCCCCTCCAAAGACTTCCTTGTTTTTGCTGTTCCACAGCTGTGGAACAGCTATTCCATATGGGTGGAACAGCCCTTCCACAGCTGTGGAACAGCAAACTTCCTG
>JAVBVL010000014.1:0-21709 GCA_031554285.1 Bacteroides sp. | reverse complement strand
CGAAAACCATTTACCTGCGCCCATCCGGTTACACCGGGTTTAATGAGGTGGCGTACCATATAGGCATTAATCTGCATGGAATATTCCTCGGTATGCCGCAGCATGTGCGGACGAGGACCCACTACCGACATGTTACCTTTGAGCACATTGATAAACTGAGGAAGCTCATCAATACTACTTTTACGCAAGAATTCGCCCAGGCGGGTTTTGCGAGGGTCGTTCTTAGTGGCTTGCACCTTATCAGAGTCATTATTAACCCGCATGGAGCGGAACTTGTAACAGTAAAACTCATTCCCATCGAGCCCACTGCGCAACTGCTTGAACAGGATGGGACCGGGTGAACTTATTTTTATGGCTATCCCCACTACGATGTAGACAATAGGGAAAAGGGTACACAGAAAAAGCAACGAGAACGCGATATCGAACAAACGCTTCAATAATCTGTTTTCAACGAGCGACAGCGGCTCGTTATACAAACTCATGATGGGTATGTTACCCAATGTATCGAAGTTCATACGTCGGTTGAAAAAGGTAGACATATCGGGCACCGAGTAAAAGTGAATAAAATTGTTCTCGCAATAGTTAATCAATGCGGGAACCAATTCACTGTGGGGAGATGGGAACCCATAATATACATGCTCTACGTTGTGGTCTTTTAAGTATTCCACCACATCGGCACTATTTCCCAGAAACGGGATATTAGAGGGAAATACACCTAAACAAAGGTCGTCAAAGTAACCTACTACCCGGAATCCCGAAGAGCGGTCGCCCATAAGCTGGGTATAGATGTGCGAAACATTGCTACAATTAACCAATATCACGGTTCTTGAATTACCTCCCCGGCGACGGTACATCTTGAGCGCCCAACGCGAGGTTAGCCGAAACGTAATAAGCAGGATAAGGAGTAGGCTGTAAAAAAGGGAAAAGAATCGGATGGAGGTGTGTCCCAGCTTGGAGAAAGCCAACAGGGCAGTAAATAAAACGCCGAAGAACACCACATTTTGAAGGGCCTTGCGTACCATGGTTTCGGGACGAACAACACGCCGCTGAAGAATTTCGCCGGCTTTGGCATTGCACACCACATAACAGAGATTCATGAGTGCCAGGATATAATCCAGCGAGTTCATGAAGTTGTCATTGAAATACTTGCCCGCCACCAGATAGAACAGGGATATAAAGAGTACATTGAGTATAAGGAGGTCGCCCACAATTACCAATGTCTTAATAGCCCAGTTAAAGCTGTTGACTTGTCTCATTCTAAAATATACGCTGTGTCCGGGTACGCTACGCGGCTACCTGTCACATCCTATATCTCAAAAATAGTTTGCAAGCAGATAAACCAATTTGATACAACAAACCCTGTACAGGATTCGCTGCATTTTTCTAAAACTTTTCCGAGAACAAAGATAGAGGTAAGTTTTCAAATGAGAAGAGTTTCAAATCTTAAAAAACACCCTTTTTATTATCAAAACGTAAAATATTTATTCGCAAACAAACAAAAACAATGTTTTACAAGCAAAATGATTAATTTATACAAGCTAAAAGACGGATTAAACAAAAAGCACGCATTGCCTTATATCCGGCAAAGGAGCCGGCATGTAACAAAAAAAGCAGCCGTTATTTGGCTGCTTTTATTTTCTCAATGTATCCTATCGGAATATCTACCTGGGCACATCCCAGCATATCGAGCCGGACAAGAACCTTGCTTTTTCCTTCGAGGGTGATGAGTTCTCCTTCGAGTCCGCTAAGCGGACCTTTCACCACCCGCACCTGTTCGCCGGGACTGAAGAGTTCGTTACTCAGGGAAACGGTCTCGTCAGAGAAGTCGAGCATAAAGCGGAAGCGTTCCATTTGCGTGTCGGGGATAACGGCCGGGCTACTGGTTCCGCGTAATACCATGTATCGGGACACTGCCGGGAGGTTAACCACCAAAGAACGTTCTTCAGTAGTAACATGTACAAATATCATCATCGGGATTACCACGCGCTCTACGGTTTTGCGGCGGTCGCTCCATTGGCGGACTTCTTTCTGTATAGGGACGTAGTTTTCAATTCCCATCTGAGTTAAGCGCTCACTCGTTTTCTTCTCGTGAAATAAACGGACGTAGGCTACAAGCCACTGTTTACTATTTGTTTGTTTTTCCATAACGAGGCAAAAGTAGTGCTTTTTAGGCTATGATGTTCTTTAAAGCAAGGTTTTTTTTAACAAAATTACCAGTTTAGCGGGATTCATCATACGGAATAGTAAACCAGAAGGTGGAGCCTACTCCTTCCTGCGATTCCACACCTATGTCGCCACCCATGTGGCGGATAATGGTTTCGCAGATGGAAAGTCCCAAACCGGTACCCTGGATAAAGGAGTTCAGTTTTACAAAGCGGTTGAATATATGCTGCTGCGCCTCGGCAGGGATGCCCAGTCCGGTATCGGTTACATAGATACGCAGTTTATCGCCCTGCTGTTGGTAGCCGAAATGAATGCTGCCTTGCGAGGTAAACTTCAACGCATTGGATATAAAGTTATTAATCACCTGTAACACACGGTTACGGTCGGTATGCGCTATGCATTGAGGCAATCCTTTATCCCATACAATATCGATTCCACCTGCCTGTGCTTTAAAGCGGGTAGCTTGTTCTATATCCTGCATCAATCCATTGATATCTACATCGGAGTATTCAAAATCGAGGGTGCCCGATTCAATCTTGGAAAGGTCGAGCACATCGTTAATGAGTTGCAGCAGCAGTTCGTTGTTGCTCTCGATAATCTGGGCATATTCCCTCCGTTCTTCTGCCGAATCGGTCATAGCCATAATACCCGAGAAGCCTACAATAGCATTGAGCGGCGTACGTATTTCGTGGCTCATATTTGCCAGGAAGGCCGATTTTAGTTCGTTGGCTTCCTCGGCTTGCTCTTTGGCGGCAAGCAACATCTTGTCGTAATCACGGATTACCTGCAACTCATGTTCCTGCACGCGCCGGGCTTTAAGCGTTAGGCGTAAGCGGGTGTAGAGCACTGCAAATACTCCCAGGATTACAAGAAATAACATGAGCAGTTCGCGCTTGTAATATACCCAAAAGCTTTCGGGCTTATTATAATAATAGGTGTCGGCCGGAGCATTGGCTAATGACAACCCGCTTTTCAAAGCAGAGGTATAGTTAATAACATACCCGGGCCGGATACCGGCTTCGGGAATATCCCGCGCCTGTTTGCCCGCCAGAATCTGTTGAACGGCCTGCGACACAGCATTGCCTATCTCTTCAAAACGGTACAAATAACCCCCTACTATATTCGAAGCGCGCACCGGTTCGTCAATGCAGTTAAAGATAGGGTGTTTGGTATGCTGGCTCACAATACGGAATCCCCAGGTTTGCCTGCGACTTTGCAGGGTGGAGGGAAGCCAGGAGGTGAAAAGTATGCCGGTACGGGGACCAAATGTATCGAGCGTATCGAGTACGGCATCTAATGACAGTTCGCTATTGGTATACATTTTGAGCACTACCGAAGGATAATCCTGCTGTACTACCCGGGCTAACTTATACCGGTTCTGTGCATTAACCTGCCGGGTATCGGCCACAAAGACGAGGGTATCCATAGCCGGAAGCATGTGTTTCATCATTCCAACGGTTTCGCGAACGCGATGAACAGCAGGAATCAGGGTTACATTTTTACCTTGAACGGCTTGTTGGATAGGTATACCTTCTTCCTCGGGAACAGCTATTTTATGGAGGTAGTGGTCGGGACTGCCAATCACATCATCATTGTAACAAAGTATAACCGGTACATCGCCCCATTTCTCTTCAACGGCTTCGTGCATCAAGGCCCAAACGGTGTTCGACTCCATTACGATAAGCTGTGGGGGAACAGGGTATCCGGACAAGAGCCTTTGGGTAAGAGAATCCAACTGTTCCTGAGTATTTACAGTGAGGATATTCATGTTATCGGTTATTACGCCGGTACCTTTGTAATTCTCGGGTAAGGCACGGGTAACCGCCTTGATAATGCAATCGTTGATAGGTAAAGTTTCCCGGTGAGGATTCAATACCAGAATTCCCCCACAATCGGTTTCGCGGGCTGAGACTTCTGATATAAAGGATGATATCAGTAAAAGTATTATAGTAAATAAACGAAGGCTTACCAAGCTTCTCATTGTTGCACGTGTTTTATCCGGAAGCAAAAGTAATAGAAAAAACTATTCTGCAAGTAAAAAACACACCTTATTTAATAAAACTCGCCACCTACTTACATCGTACAAGTTTGGTGGCGAGTTCTAAATGTATCAAGTTACAGATTGTAATCTATTATTTCGCTTTTAAAGCAACTGTTTCGGTTTGTAATCCATCGGAAGTGGCAGTGAGCTTGATGCCGCCGCTGCGTCCGTTGTTTTGCAGTACTACCAGGCACTTACCGTAGAAGGCTTGGCGATGCGGAGCCTTGAAGCTTTCCAAAGAAGTGGGACTACCGTTGTCTACTCCGGCAATGAAGGCTTCGCCGTTTACCTGGAAGTTAACCAGGTTATCTGCCCAGGGACAGAGGTTGCCGTCTTTATCGACAATTTCTACGGTTACGAAGCTGAGGTCTTTGCCGTCGGCAGTAATCGTGCTGCGATCCGGAGTTAAGCGGATATTGGCAGGTGCTCCGGCGGTACTGATTTCTTTTTCGAGTACTGTTTTACCGTCTTTGCGGGATACGGCACGGATGGTTCCGGGTTCGAATGTTACGCGCCAGGATACATGCATGGCATTGCCCAGCTTGCGGCATACGCCTTGCGACTTGCCGTTGATGTAGAGTTCTACTTCGTCGGCATTGTTATAGTATGCCCACAGGTCGATGGTTTGTCCGGCGGTCCAGTTCCAGTGCGGGAAGAGGTGCAGTACCGGCGTGTCGGTCCACTCGCTTTGGTACATGTAATATACGTCTTTGGGGAAGCCTGCCAGGTCAATGATACCGAAGTACGAGCTACGCGCGGGATACCAGTATGGAGTGGGTTCGCCTATGTAGTCGAAGCCTGTCCATACGTAGAGGCCGGAGATGAAATCATTGTCGCGTACGTGGCGCCAGCTTTCCTCGTGAGTGGTACCCCAGGGCACGTGGCAGTTGTCGTACGAAGAGCAGGAGTAGCTATCGTCATGGAAGGGGATGTCCCAACGGACGGGCCAAACAAACATCGAGTCGGACGGCATGCGGTAGTAACCGCGCGTCATCAGGCCCGAGGTGCTTTCGGTAACGATGAACGGTTTGCCGGGGAAGTTCCTGGGAACATCGGCAAAATAGGTTTCGTGGTAGTTGAAACCGATAACATCGAGCGCGTTGGCTTTAAACAGGTGATTATCGGGGCTGGGTTCGTTGCAACCCGCTGTTAACGGACGTGTAGGGTCCAGTGACCGGTACATATCTGCTAGTTTGCGGGTGAGCAGGGAATTTACACTCATCTCATTGCCTGTTGCCAGGGCAGACGGGTCACGTTTAAAGTTGAGCAGCAGGTTGGCGGCTTGGATGTCGAGTGTGTCGGCATCCGCCTGTGTCCATTGTTCGAGTACTTCGTTACCGATGCTCCATATAAAGATAGAGGGGTGGTTACGGTCGCGCATCACGTGGTCGGTAAGGTCGCGCTCGTGCCAGTCGTTGAAGTAGCGTGAGTAGTCGTGGGCGGTTTTCTTCTTGCGCCACATGTCGAAGGTTTCGTCCATCACAATGAAGCCCATGCGGTCGCACAGGTCGAGCAGCTCAGGAGCGGGCGGGTTGTGTGAGCAGCGAATGCCGTTACATCCCATCTCTTTGAGTATCTGGAGCTGACGTTCCAGGGCACGGGTGTTTACGGCTGCACCGAGGCATCCCAGGTCGTGGTGTTGGCATACACCTTTAATCTTCACCGATTTGCCATTAAGGAAGAATCCCTCATTGGCATCAAAGCGGAACGAACGCACGCCGATGGGAGTTTCGTAGGTATCAGTCAGTTTACCTGCTACTTGTATCTCCGTTATCACCTTATATATATAGGGATTCTCTAACGTCCACAGCATGGGGTTAGCAAGGCTGATATTTTGCCTTAGTTCGGCTGTATTATCTGCCTGTATTTCAATAGCATTAGTAACACAGGTAGCCAGTTCTTTACCGTTGGCATCGCAGAGTCTGGATATGATATTTACACGTTGAGCTGTGTTCGAAGCATTCTTTACGCGGGTGGTAATGGCAATGGTTGCCTGCTCCGGCGATACTTCGGGAGTGGTAATGAATGTACCCCACAGGTCTACGTGTACCGGTTCAACAGCAGTAAGCCACACGTTGCGGTAGATACCGCAGCCGCTGTACCAACGGGAGTTGGGTTGTTCGCTATTGTCAACACGTACGGAGAGTACGTTCTTCTGTCCTATTTTCAAGTACGGAGTAAGGTCGTACCGGAAGGTGATGTATCCAAAGGGACGCACGCCGAGCGACTGGCCGTTGAGGAACACTTCGGAGTTCATATACACGCCATCGAAGTCGATAAATACGCGCTTGCCGTTGTACGACTCGTCGGGGGTGAATACCTTGCGGTACCAACCGATACCGCCGGGCAGCGCGCCTCCACCAGCTCCGGAAGGATTGTCTTTGGAGAATTCGCCTTCAATAGCCCAATCGTGCGGAAGGGTTAACGCCCGCCATTCGGGATCGTTATTATTCAGGGCTGTTCCTTCGGTGGTTTCGCCCAAGTGGAACTGCCAATCGTCATTAAAGGAAATGCGTTGGCGGGGAGATTCGTTTTTCGTTGCACAGGCTGCCAGGGAGAGGGCAGCGATAATTAAAATGAGTAATCGAGGAGTCTTCATCAGTGATTAGGGGTTAGTGATTAATGCGAATCAGTAGTTAAAAATAAAAGTAATAGCCGGCTTGCCTAATTCTATTTCAACTTATGCAAATAGCTATTCAAAAAATTGCCTATCAGTAATCTTATCAGTGCATCTATTCTTTCTTATTAGTGCATTACTTTTTTCTTTTTAATGCATTGAAAAGAAAAAAGTAATGCACTGATAAGATTAGCTGTTTGCTGAAATACTAATACTCGTATTCATATGCGACAATAAATTTGTGCAAAGGAGTGAGTAGTATTATTTCTACAGTTTAATAATTTGCTTAGAGCCGTTGTACTGTACCTTCTGTCCGTTAGCTTTCGCTAAGTCGAACGGTTGCGGGTTGGCTTTATCTACCAATACCACGTTGAAGGTACGTTCGCGGAGCATACCGTTGAATTCGCCCTGACGGTCGCCGATGAGCAGTGAACGGGCGGCTTCATCGTATGTAAACGGTATCATGGCATACTTGCCTTTTTCGTAGTTGTAGTTCACGTTCTCGTCTTCGTAGAGGGTAAACGCACCGTTTTGTCCGGCATATACATACAGGGTAATGTCCGAAGCGGGCTTTTCGTCGCTGTACTGCATGGCGGGTCCGTAAGGAATAATGGCGCCTTCGCGAACGTAAAGCGGCATGCGCTCATACGGTGCATCTACCTTCAATGTTTGTCCGCCGGCGATGTACTTACCGGTGTAGAAATCGTACCAACCGGTAGTTTCGGGGAAGTACACTTCGCGGCTGCGGGCACCGTACTCGTACACCGGACAAGCCATAAAGGCGGGACCGAACATGAACTGGTCGCCAATGTTGTTCACCTTGGTATCGCGACCGAAGTCCATTACCAGAGCACGCATAATGGTGTAGTCGTTAAACCAGGTCATACCTGCCAGTGAGTATATGTACGGCATCATGCGGTAACGCAGGTCGGTATAATACACAATCGACTTGTAAGCCGGGTGACTTTCGGGTGCTATGTTCCACACTTCGCGGTACGGGTACTGTCCGTGTGCACGGAACAACGGGCAGAAAGCACCAAACTGATACCAACGGGTATTCAACTCACGCCATTCCTTGCTGTCGGCATTCTCCTGACCGGTACGGTTGAACACGTGTTGCGCCTCTTCGTAGCGACGTTCTACACAGAAACCACCGATATCCATCGTCCAGTACGGAATGCCACTGATGGCAAAGTTAAGTCCGGCAGAGATTTGCGCCTTCATATCTTCCCAACGGGTAGCGATGTCGCCACTCCAGGTAGCGGTAGAGTAACGTTGCGTGCCGGCAAAGCCCGAACGGGTAAGCAGGAACACACGTTGGTCGGGGTTTACACCGCGCTGACCATCGTAGATAGCTTCGGCATTCATCAACGCGTATGCATTGAAGTATTTGGTTGAGGGACCCAGTGCTGTGGGACCGCACAGTTTCTTGCGGTATTCCATATCGGTACAGTCGCGTACGTTGGGTTCCGAGGCATCCATCCACCAGGCATCGATACCCAGTGAGTAGTAATGCTCTTCCATCTGCTTCCAGAACAATTTGCGAGCATCGGCATCGTAAGCATCGTAGAAGGAACCTTCGTAACCGAGCCAGTCTTTGATGCTATCTTTCACGGCTTGCTGATACATCCAGCCATGCTTGTCGAATTCCTTGTAGTGATCGGTTGTTACGTAGAACTTGGGCCATACGGAAATCATCATACGTCCGTGCATCTCGTGGATAGAATCGACCATTTCTTTGGGGTTGGGAAAGCGTGCCAGATCGAACTCATGGCTACCCCAGGCATCTATTGGCCAGTGGTTCCAGTCGAGTACAATGTTATCCAACGGAATCTGGCGCCTGCGGAATTCCTTCACCACATCGAGCATTTCGCGCTGTGTGTTGTAACGTTCGCGGCTCTGCCAGTAACCCATGGCCCATTTGGGCATGATGGGCGACTTACCGGTGAGGGTACGGTAACCGCTGATTACCTCGTCCATGGACTCGCCGTATACGAAGTAGTAATTAATCTCATCGCCCATTTCGCTGAACAGGGAGAGTTTGTTCTGTTCGCTTTCGGGAACAGGGCTCAGCGCACGCAAGCCGCAATAGGATGCGCCACCGTCGGGTTCCCACTCAATGCGGAGGGGTACTTTTTTGCCTGCTTCAAAGTTGGCGGTAAACTTATAGCTGTTGGGATTCCATGCTGTACGCCAACGTTCGGGAACCAGGAGTTCATTGTTAAGATACACCTTGGTATATCCGGCATAGTATAGTTGGAAATGGTATTCGCCGCTCTCGGGTGATTCCAGATAGCCATCAAAGGTTACATTAGAACCCATCAACGGGAAGTCCTTAGGCAGGTATTCTTCGTTGGCTTTCAGGTTCTCAAAGTAGAGGAACGGCTCGGTGCGTACCACGGTTTCTTTACCGGTACGGGGCGAAGGAACGTACGTTCCGGTGAGTCCGCCTTGCTTGCCGTCTTTATCGTACACGGTGAATGCTTCGTTGAGCTGTGCATATTCGCGGGCATCGCCAAAGCGCGAGAGCGAGTAGTTATCCCACAGAATACCGTAGTTTTTGTTAGATACCACGAACGGTACCGATACTTTGGTATTATACTGAAAGAGCTCTTCGTTCTTACCTTTATAATTAAACTCATCCGCCTGATGCTGTCCCAATCCGTAGAAAGCCTCATCGGCAGGACTCTCGAATACCTGGCGAAGCTCGTATCCCGGAGTACCTTCTACGTTAATGGCACGGAAGTGCTTGCCCCCACCCTGGTTTTCACGCAGAATGGAATTGCCGTTACTGTCGGCAAAGGTTACTTCGCCGGTAGTGAGGCTCACGGTGGCACGCAGTTGTGCGGTGCTGAGTACCACTGTACCATCGGTGGCTTCTACTTTAAATAAAGTAGCAGCTTCTTGCGGAACAATAATCAGGCTGGGTTCTTCCGAGAATTTCCGGTCGGGCGTAGCCGATACGTGAATTACTTTGTCGTTGATTACCTGCAGGCGAACCATGCGGACATCTTCTTTTTGCTTGGGGTCAAGGCGCACTACCACTCCATCGGCAGTCTGCTCATAACCGGGTTTTGCACACGAGGCAAAAACGAACGCTGCCAGTAAAAGGCAGGTGTTCTTCATCTCCATCATACTATCTGTTTTTTTGGTGTTAAATTCAATGTCGTAAAAATACTGCTTCCTGCGCTGAAACAATACCTGTTTTGTATTGTTGTGCGGTGTTGTTTGTATATTCAGGGGTACCGGTATGTTTCCCAAGCGGGTATGATTTGTTAATGAGGCGATTTGAGCTAATTTGTGTTCTTATATTCGGAGGGAAGTTTGCCAAACTCTTCCTTAAAATACTTACTGAAATACTTCGGATTATTGAAGCCCACCTCGTAGGCTATTTCCGATACATTCATCTGACTCTCGCGTAGCAACTGTGCGGCCCGTTTGAGGCGAATGACACGTATAAACTCAATGGGCGACTTACCCGTTATGGTAAGCAATTTCTTGTACAGGTGCACGCGACTCATACCCAACTCGCGGCTCATCTCTTCTACGGAGAGTTCGCTACGCCCAATGTTATCTTCAACGTATTTAATGGCTTTGGCTATGAGTTTCTCGTCTAACGAAGTGATGGTTATTTCACTGGGATTGGGTTCTATCTGCTTGTTGAACTGCTCGCGTTTCTTCTCGCCTTGTTCAATGAGCTTGCGTATGCGCAGCATCAGAATCTCGAAGTTGAAGGGCTTGGTAATGTAATCGTCGGCTCCTTCGGAGAGTCCTTCTACTTTCTGTTCTTCGGCTGTACGGGCAGTAAGCAGGATAAGCGGGATGTGAGAGGTACGAATGTCGTTCTTCACCAGCCGGCACAGTTCGCAACCATCCATCTCGGGCATCATCACGTCACTGATAATGAGGTCGGGTTGAAGCTCGGGAATCATCTTCCAGGCTTCCAGTCCGTTGGCTGCTTCACAAATACGGAAATGACCGCGCAGGCTGTCGCTCAGGAATGAGCGGAAATCGTCGTTATCTTCTACCAGCAGGATAAGGGGCGATCCATTTGCGCCTTCTTCGGTAACAGCCGGTGCTTCAACGGCCGATACGGACACCCAATCTTGCAGGATCTCGGTTGCCGGATTTTCTTCAACGGCAGGTACCTCTTCTACCCTATTTTCCGACAGGTTGTTGATGGTAAATACAAATACCGAACCTCTGCCCGGATTATCTTCCACGTGGATATCGCCGCCGTGTAACATTACAAACTCCTTTACCAGGTGCAACCCGATACCGCTACCTCCCTGATTCTCGGAGGACGACTGCTGTACCTGGAAGAAACGTTCAAAGATACGTTCCTTATTCTCGTCGGAAACGCCGATACCGTTATCGGCAACCCGCACTTCTAATTGTTCGGGCTGAGTGTCGGTGGCGGGAATCATGGAAGCCTGTACCACAACGTTGCCACCCTCGGGGGTAAACTTAAAGGCATTGGAGAGCAGGTTAAGCAACACGCGTCCCAGTTTATCTTCATCGAAATCCATCGGGCAACTCTCTATGCGGGGCAGGAAACTAAACCGGATGTTCTTCTTCTCGGACAGTTCCATGAACGACTGGCAGATACCGCGCAGGAACGCAATGGCATCGCCCGTCGTAGCATTGAGACGATGACTGCTTACATCGCCCTTGCGGAAATCGAGCAACTCGTTAACCAAGTTGAGCAGGCGCAAGGCGTTGCGGCGCACCAAGGTTAGTTTCTGTTTGCTCTCGGCATTCTCGGTATGACTGATGAGGTACTCCATAGGTGCCAGTATCAACGTAAGCGGGGTACGGAACTCATGGCTTACGCTGGTAAAGAAACGCAGCTTCATATCGTCCAGTTCGTGCATGCGGGCGGCTTCCAGTTCAACCTGTTTGATTTTGAACTTGGCACGTTCACGGTTCTTGATTTGCATGCTTGCGTAATACAGGATACCTATTATCATCAAGGTGTACAGCAGGTAAGCCCATGCCGAACGCCAGAAAGGCGGGTGCACCACAATGGTAAGGCTGGTTGCCTTATCGTTCCAATACCCGTCGCTGTTGGCCGCCTTTACCTTGAGGGTATAGGTGCCGGGCGCCAGGTTGGTATAGGTAACCTCGTGCATACTGCCTTCGGCTATGAGCCAGTCGGTATTAAATCCTTCGAGCATGTAGGCAAAGCGGGCTTTCTCTGGAAGTATATAGTTCATACCCGAGAAGGCAACGGTAAATACGTTCTGACCGTATTTCAGTTCAATGCAATCAATGAGGTTCAACGCTTCGGACAGGATGAGATTGCCGTTGTACTCCTGTCCTATCTTTACCTCTTCGTTAAACAGGGTAAGTCCGGTAAATTTTACTTCGGGTAGAATGTGGTTGTACTTAATGGCATCCGGACGCAAAATGTTGAAGCCGCGTATACCACCCATCAGGATATCGCCCCGGAAAGTGCGGGTAATGGAGCGCATGTTGAATTCGCGGTCCTGCAGTCCGTCCATTTCGTCGTAGTTGTAGAAGCTGTAGCGATAACTGCCGCTTTTGGGGTCGGTATTCACCACAATGTTCGATACCCCGTTTGGGGTGGTCAGCCACATATTCTTATTGGAGTCTTCAATAATGGCACACATAAAGTCGTCGGGCAATCCGTCTGCTCTATGCAGGGAGGTTATGTGGTCGTTGCGGCGGTCGTACACATTGAGTCCGTCACGGGTTACTATCCATAGCAGGCCGCGACTGTCTTCGTATATTTGATTCACGTTTTGATTGGAGAAACGTTGTGTACCGGCGCGGTTACCTTCCAGTTTCTCGAAAGTTCCCTTTTTGCGGTCGTAAATGGTAATACCCACAGCCGTACCTATGTACAGCACAGACTCCCTACCCATGCAGAGCGAAGTAACAAAGGGCGACCCAAGCTGGGTTGCGTAGGTGGTAAACTGTCCCGTTGCCGGGTTAAGGCGTTGCAAGCCTCCTCCCAGGGTACCTATCCAAATCATACCTTCTTCGTCTTCCACAATAGACCATATATTATCGTTGGCCAGCGAGTTGGGATTATCTGGATTGGGACGATAATGTACAAAGCGGTGCCCGTCAAAGCAATCCATTCCGCCCAGGTAGGTACCAATCCACACCCTCCCGTCGCGGGCGGCGCAGAGGCTTACTATAACATCACTGCTGAGTGAGTTGGGCTGGTTGGGTTGGTGTTCAAAGAGTTGCTTCTCGCCGGTTTTACGATCCATCCTGATAAGACCGCTACCGTTGGTACCAATCCACAGCAATTCGTCCTTACCCGTTTCCAGAAAGGTTACGTCGCTATCAAAGTTCTTCAGCCGGCGGAGCGAAGAGAGGTGATCGACACCAAACTTATAGATACTTTCATTGTAATAGGATATACCTTTCTTATAACTACCCAGCCAAAGGGTGTTTACGTTATCGCAATAAATACAGTTTATACTGTTGTTGGAAATGGTACGCTCGTCGGCAACATTATTGAGTAGTACTGTGAGTTGCCCGGTAGACTTGTTAATGATGTTTACCCCGCCGTGGTCGGTAGCCAACCATATCTTCCCGCCGTTATCTTCGGCAATGTCCTGAATTACATTGCTTGAGAGGCGGTAGGGAGTGCTTCGGGGAGAATTATCGTACAGTGTCCAGGTATTGGTGCGACTGTCGCATACCCATACACCCGCCGCCGTGCGGGAATATACCCAGATATCGTTGTCGCGGTCTACCCGCAAGGAGTATTTCCCGGAAACAATGCCTGCATGGGTACGCAGGTAGGTATCCCGCCTCAACACCTTTCCGGTTTCTTTATCTATAAAGTCAATGCTGCCGTCATCAAACAGGAAAAGAATGGCGGTTTTACTATCGCGAATGGCTACCACAGTTCCCTCACTCAGCCCGTTATCTCCATGCAGGCAGGTAATTACTTTCTTTGTAAGCGGGTTATAACAAAAGCCGCCTTCGCCGGGAGCATAGAGCCAGTAATTCTTCTGATTGTCTATATATACTAAGGTAGGAACAGATTTCATCCCCATTTGCTTCCTGAACGAGGAAAAGTCGCGGGCAAACGTTTCGGTTTGCGGATTGTACCGCACATATCCGGCTCCCGTATATACCCACAGGAATCCGGCATAGTCTTCCTGGATGTTTTCTATCAGGTTATCTGCAATGGAGAGGGTATCGTTCTCGTTACTGCGGTATACTTTGTAGTGATAACCGTCGTAGCGGTTGAGCCCGCCGGCTGTAGCAAACCACATAAAGCCACGGCTATCTTTGAAGATACAGTTAACCTGACTGTGCGACAGGCCGTCCTTGGCCGCTATGTGCTTAAACATATATTGTTCCTGAGCACTCAGGCCGGCAGTATAGCATAACAGGATAAGGAAAAGGGCAAATTGTATACGTGTTTTCATCTATGCATCAGGATTTATATTCGGTTATGCAAACATCGGGAAAAAAATCAGAACTATCAAAAATTTTAACCCGGCAAACCTATACTTTGTTATCAAATAGTACTACTTTGAAACATTTAATACCCCCGCATTGCGGAATTCGCTTTATATTTGCCAAAAAGTCATTTATACTATGAGACGTATTCTTTTCCTGCTACTTATTGCATTAGTAGTACTTCCTGCCACTGCCAAAGTGGAATTACCCGAAATTATCGGCGATAACATGGTGTTGCAGCAACGCACACAAGTAAAGTTATGGGGCAAGACCAAAGCCAATACCCCGGTAACTATCCGTGCTTCGTGGGGCGGACAGGCGGTAACGGTGAAAGCCGCTGCCGACGGACGCTGGACGGCACAACTCCAAACGCCCGAAGCGAGTTTTACCCCCTACTCCATTACTTTATCCGATGGAGAAGCGCTTACCGTGAATAACATCCTTGTGGGCGAGGTATGGTTCTGCTCGGGACAATCAAACATGGAGATGCCATTGAACGGATTCTGGCACTGTCCCGTCCTGAATGCCAACGAAGATATTGCACAGGCTGCCCGTTTTAAGAGCAGCATCCGTATGGCTACCATTGCCAAAACTGCGGCTTTAACCCCGCAGGAGCAGTGTAAAGGTACCTGGAAAGAGTGTGTGCCCGAGAATGCGGTTTGGTTCAGCGCCACCGCTTATCATTTTGCACAATCGCTTACACAAGCCTTGGGCGTACCGGTAGGTATTATCAATTGCAGTTGGGGAGGAAGCCGTGTAGAGGGCTGGTTACCGCGCGAAATTCTGGAAACTTATCCCGATATCGACCTGAAAGAAGCAGGAAGCAAAGAGGGATGGGAATACCTGCAACCGATGATTATGTACAACGGTATGCTGAAACCGATGCAGAATTATACGGTAAAGGGGTTCCTGTGGTACCAGGGCGAATCGAATGTAGGTAAGCACGATACATATGCCGCACGCCTGGCTACCATGGTAGAGCTGTGGCGCAAGGAATGGGGATTGGGAGAACTTCCTTTCTACTTTGTGGAGATTGCCCCGTATAATTATGGAGAAGGCGATGCTGCCGCCTACCTGCGCGAAGCCCAATACAAAGCACAAGCGTTGATTCCCAACAGCGGTATGATATGTACCAACGACCTGGTTGAACCGTACGAGCGAATCAATATCCACCCACGTAATAAGACCGATGTAGGCAAGCGCCTCAGCTACATGGCATTGGCGAATACCTACGGAATGAAAAGCGTTACCTGCCGCGGACCGGAATACCAGTCGATGGAGGTGCGTGATGGAAAGATTCTGTGTACGCTTGCGCTCAACGGTGAAGGTTACAACCGCATGGAAGACCTGCAAGGATTCGAGATTGCCGGTGAAGATAAGGTATTCTACCCGGGTGATGCACGCATTGTAGACCACCGGTTTATTGAGGTAAAAAGCGACAAAGTGCCTGCTCCTTTGGCTGTACGTTACTGTTTCCGTAACTTCCAGGTAGGAAATATGGCAGGTACACGCGAGCTGCCTATGGTACCTTTCCGCACAGACAATTGGTAAATCAATATTATATATCATGAAAAAACTCTTCATTACACTGGTGGCTTGCCTGATGTTATTGCCGGCAACCGCCCAAAAATCACTGAAACTCACTTCGCCCGACGGACGAATTACCGCTACCATCCTCACAGGAGCGCAACTCTCTTACGAAGTATCACATGACGGTACACCCGTACTTCTCTCCTCTCCGCTTTCGTTGACACTGAGTAGTGGCGAGGTGTGGGGCCGTAATACCGGTTCGCCTAAAGTAGCACAGCGCAAGGTGAATCAAACCATTGCTTCGCCCTTCTACCGCAAAGACCAGGTACAAGACACGTACAACGAACTAAAACTGACCTTCAAACAATGGGGTGTAGAGTTCCGTGCTTATAACGACGGAGTAGCTTACCGCTTTGTAAACAGTCGTAAGCAACCGTTCACTCTTCAAAGCGAACAGGTTGACTATCGCTTTACAGCCGACCAGGTTGCTACCGTACCCTACGTACAAGTAGGAACCGATGGCGATTATGAATCACAATGGCACAACTCGTTCGAGAATTTCTATACAACAGCTCCACTGTCGCAACTCAACAAGCAACACCTCATGCTGCTGCCGCTCGTGGTAGATGCCGGACAAGGCAAGAAGGTATGCATCACCGAGGCCGATTTGGAAAACTATCCGGGACTCTACCTTACTACCGTACAAGGCAACAACAGCTTGACAGGTTCTCAGGCTCCTTACCCGAAATCATTTGAGCAAGGCGGACACAATAACCTGCAATTCCGCGTAACGGAGCGTGAATCGTTCTTAGCCAAAGTAGAAGGTCCGCGTACCTTCCCGTGGCGTGTAGCCATTGTAACCACTGCCGATAAGGATTTGGCTGCCAGTGATATGACTTACCGCCTGGGAGCACCCTCACGCATTACCGATATTTCGTGGATTCGTCCGGGTAAAGTAGCCTGGGATTGGTGGAACGACCTCAACCTGGAAGGTGTAGATTTTGTAGCCGGTGTAAACAACGCCACTTACAAATATTACATCGACTTTGCCAGCGCCAACGGCATTGAGTATGTGATTCTGGACGAAGGTTGGGCGGTGAACCTGAAATGCGACCTGATGCAGGTAGTACCCGAAATAGATGTAAAAGAGTTGGTTGACTATGCCGCCGCCAAGAATGTAAGCATCATCCTCTGGGCAGGTTATCACGCTTTTGAGCGCGACATGGAGAATGTATGCCGCCACTACGCCGCTATGGGTGTAAAAGGTTTCAAGGTAGACTTTATGGACCGTGACGACCAGCCGATGGTAGCCTTTAACTACCGGGCTGCCGAAACCTGCGCCCGCTACAACCTCATACTCGACCTGCACGGCATGTACAAACCCGGTGGCATGAACCGTACCTACCCCAACGTGCTTAACTTCGAAGGGGTATTCGGTTTGGAACAGATGAAGTGGAGCCCCGTTACCGTTGACCAAATAAAGTACGATGCCCAAATTCCCTTTATCCGTCAGGTAGCCGGTCCGGTAGATTATACACAGGGTGCTATGCGCAACGCTGCCAAAGGTAACTACTATCCCAGCTTCAGTGAGCCGATGAGTCAGGGAACCCGTTGCCATCAACTGGCGTTGTATGTGGTATTTGAATCGCCGTTCAATATGTTATGCGATTCGCCCAGCAACTATCAACGTGAACCGGAATCGCTACAGTTCATTGCCGGTATTCCTACCGTATGGGACGAAACCATTGTACTCGACGGCCTAATGGGCGAGTATATTGTAACCGCCCGCCGCAACGGCAACACCTGGTACATTGGTGGTATTACCAACTGGACGGCACGCGACCTGGATATTACGTTACCTGCCGCACTGGGTGCTCAAAGCCGTACCGCCACGCTCTTTGCCGATGGTGTGAATGCCCACCGTGTAGGACGCGATTACAAGAAAACATCCGTAACCGTTAGCGGTAACCAGCAGATGAAGATTCACCTGGCACCCGGAGGCGGTTTTGCTATGGTAATTGAATAGAAGTTTTTTCACCACAGAGGACACGGAGGGCACAGAGGGTTAATTTATTTTTTCTCCTCTGTGCCCTCTGTGTCCTCTGTGGTGAATAATTTCGTTATATTTGCGTTATGATTACCTATAAGATTGCCGTTAGTGCCAATGCAGAAGAGTTACTACGTGTCAGGCATAGTTCCGTGGTTAGCAATAATACCGGAAAATATTCTCAGGCGTTGTTGGAAGCATGGTCGCCTACAGTCAACCAAGAAACTATTCGCGCTGAGGCGGAAGCCCTTACCCATCCCGATAGAATTACACTTGTAGCGGATGACAAAGGCTGTATAGTAGGGTTGTGTACGTTAGGCATCTCAGAAGGCCTGCTCAAACAATGTTATGTACTGCCTGCCTACAACGGGCAGGGAATAGCCCGCGAGTTGGTATACCGGATAGAAGAGATTGCCCGGAATCACGGACTCACGTCTCTCATACTAAGTTCGTCCCTGATAGCACTTGACTTCTATAAGAAACTGGGATATACCGAACAGGAACACTATAACTATGAACTGGCTAACGGCATGCAGATGCCGTGCGTGATGATGAACAAGGTTATAACCGGTTAATATCCCTCTCGGCAGCCGACTTCCCTTTATATGCCTTGCCATCTGAAGCATTGAAGCGATAGCTCACCGTAAAGGTAAAGCGACGTGAATCGGGACTCGGGTCTTTAGAATAGGTAAGCCGGGAACCGAAGAGTTGGAGCCCCACCAAGCGGGAATGCCACACGTCACTGCCTTTCAAGCTCAACATCAACCGGTTGTTGATAAACGATTTCCGTACCGACACATCCATTCCCCAGTAACTATGCAGCAATGTGGCACCGAAGTTCCCTTCACTCTGGTAATCGGTATCCAGTGAGAATACCCATCCCGACTTCAACCGGAAGCTGTTTTGAGCCGACAGGTAGATGCTTCCTTTATTCATGCGCCGTATCTCCCCCTGATTAGTAACTGTAAAGAAAGGCTGTGCATAGTAAATACCCAGTTGCGGATGCCAAATACCCACCACCGGCGAAAGGTTAAGATGTGCATTCAGGTATTGTATCTTCGGGAAGTTATCCGAAGTAAAGATAACCACATTGGGATCTTCGGCATACGTTTTTGACTGGAATGCTATGGCATTGCGCAGGTACTGGTAGCTTACTCCTCCCTGAATCCAACGATACAAAGCCGTCCACTGCACATCATGAATGGTTTCCGGTTGAAGCAACGGATTACCCCCTTCGTACAGGAAACGGTTGTTATAACTCAGCGTACTGCGCAGGGCAAAAAAGCTGGGACGGTTGGTCTTTACGGTATAGCTCAGGTTTGTTTTCATCTTCCCGATTGGAAAATCGAGCGTAACGTTGGGGCACCAATCATTGTACGTACGACTTTGCTCACCTACCAACTGCTCTTCCTGGTAATAGTGCGAATCGGCATGTTCATACCGCAGTCCGGCTCCCAAACTCCATGCACCCAGGCTGATGGTATATGCAGCAAAAGCTGCCGCTTTACCTTCGTCAATCCGGCTATCGGTAAGCGGAAGAATACCTTGCAGGTTACGGAACGAATCACGGCGGCGGATAAAGGTATAATCGCCCCCGAGGGTAAACTCCCCCTTACCTATCGCGCGGGTAAGCACCAGTTTGGCAGCATGTAGCCGGTTGCGTGAGCTGTTAAACGAACTGATGTCGCGGTTGCCTGCCTCCTTACTCTCTTCTTGTGCCTCCTGATGGTCGTTGCTGTTGCCATACACCATATCTGCCGTGAAGTTTATTTGCCATTGATGCACCTTACCTATATAGTATGCATTGAGCTGGTGACGCTTATCTTGCTGAAACTCTTGCGAAGCATAATCGGTTTGGTCGGTTTGTTTGCCTGCCACTTCATTGTAATAATTAGAAGCTACATCCAGATGAAAGCCGGGGGTACGAGAGTAGTTGTACGAGAAGCCAAGGCTGTGATTGGGGTTGAAGTCGTAGCCGAGGCTCGCCTTTGCGCCGCCCATCCATCCGCGTCCATGCAGACGGCTATGGCTTTGTATATCCCAATTATTGGCAGTATCGGCGGCGGGAATAATTTCATAGCGGGTATGCTGATAGCGCAGCATGTTTTCATACCTGCCATAGAGACTACCCAACAACGATAGTCCTCCCTGTTGGTAATTCAGGTTGAGTTGTTCGGAATGTGCGGTGCGCCTGCCTTGTATAACGTTGGCTTGCAGGCTTCCACCCCAACCGTCTGTTCTACCTTTGGTGGTACGTATGCGTACTACCGCCTTTACGGTAGCATCGTATTCGGCACCCGGATTGGTAATAAGTTCTATCTTATCAATTTCACCGGCAGTGAGCCGGCTTAGTTCAGTTACATCATCTACCCGTCGGTTGTCGATGTAGAAGATGGGAGTACCTTTGCCAAATACCGAATAACCCTCATCGGTAGAATAGCGAATGCCGGGAATGTGCTTCAATACCTCATCGGCATTGTTGAGGGTGGCAAGCAGGGTGTTGTGTACCCTCGTTTCCAGTCGCCCGCCTTTTAGTTTGTGCAGAGGGCGGGTGGCGGTAACAATGACTTCGTTGAGCGGCACGGCATCCGGTGTGAGCAAGGTATCGGCTACCAGCACAGGTTCGCTGGTGGTTTGGGCTGTTACGGCAAGGGTGCATGCCGGGAGCAGCAGCAGAAAGAAAAGTCTCTTCATGTATGTTTCCGTTTATTATTCAGCAGGCGAAAGTACGTACTTTCTTAGAATCCCGTCTGAATAATAAGCCGACAACTTACTGACATTTGTCTGACAATATACTACTCCCTGATTTTCAGTTCGTAAGCACGACCACGGTCGGTCGTTATTTGCAGGTTGCTGTGTTGTTCAAGCACCAACTTTAGCCGCCTAATGAGGGTGTACAGCGTTTCATCGGCATTCTCTTTGCCCGGCCACAACGCCTGGCAAATTTCAGTTTTCGAGAGCCGGTGCGACTCCTTTTGGTAGAAAAGTTCCATCAAAGCGTATTGCATCGGGGTAAGAGGAAGTGTATCGTATGCCGGGGCAAGTAAGGGTGCGGTTTGTTTCCGCCGGCGGAGATAGAGGGTAGAACCCACCATCCAAAGAATAGCCAGTGTCAACAACGCTCCCGAAGCCTTTTGGTTACTCAACCGGAAAATATCGGCAGTAGAGCAACGGGCATACCCACGGACAGCCACTATCAACTGCCCGGCATTGGCATCGGCGGTACACCAACACAAAGTATCGCTTACCACATAGCCGTTGAGCTTCTCCATACTGTTCTCCAGGTTGGCTCCCGGTTTCAGCACACAGAACGATATGCCGGAGGCGGACTTAATCTTCGGAATGCTCAATGCATCGGCAAATGCCCGGTTACCTACTTTCATGTTCACCGATGGCCCCATCGTTTCCTGCAAGCGGGTATAGTTCTCCATAGTACTCTTGCTGAGCCACACCTGTTGCTGTTGCATCGCCGTTTGCTCCAACGCCCGGTTCAGGTCGCACGTAATCAGAGTTTGCGTCACCAGGTGACTATGAATACCGAATGCTGCCGATGCAGCAATCAGCACGAACGTGAGTAGTAAAGCTCTATTAGGATTCATACGTGTTGGTTTTATGCTCCAAAAATAGCAAATTATTACCATTCGGCACACACCCTCCATGAGTAAAAAAACGCAATTTGATTCGCCATTCGCCATCTTTTTGCACTTATCCCGCTGACTACCTGATAAATAACCGATGGCGAATCCCTTTTTGATTCGCCATCGATTCGCCATTCTTCGGTGGATTCGCCATTGAACTGCATGGAGGATAAGTCACACAGATACCGACTCAAAAGTAGTTTCATTAGCGGAAACCTTTT
>JAVBVL010000008.1:0-6168 GCA_031554285.1 Bacteroides sp. | reverse complement strand
GGCAGCAAAGCCAGGTCGGCAGCCATTTGCCGTGCCGAAGCAGGCGCCATGTAATTGGTGTCGCCGTTGGCAAGCGCCAGGTCGCTATCGGGATTAAACAAGTAAACAGTGGGGTATTGCATGGTTGAAACGCTCCTTACTTTAACAGATACACCACCGTTCTGCCGGCACCATACCGCGCCAGCCACCCTTCTTCGATAAAAGAGTTCAGGGCACCAATGGCTGCGGGCGCATTTTTAGCGCCTGTAAGCCGCATATAGTCGGCCCGTGTGATGACAGGTTTTTGGGTCAGGTACTTTTTCAGAATCGCGGCACACGCCTCCCGGGTAAGCTCTTTCACCTTACTTTTATTTCGCGGACGTTGAACGCGCTCAATCCCCGCACCCAGCATCTTATCTTTCACATAAATCCCTGCCCGGTAGTTCAAACGACTGAAACGGATGGATTCTGCCCGTATCTCATTCGGGCTATCCACAAGCTGACTGGTTACCGAAGCCGAGAAATATCCAAAATCGCCTACTTGCACTTCGTACCCGTCTTTCACGAAATCGAGCACCGCATCGGTGAGTATGTCTATAAATCCTTTCGCCTCTGCCTTGCTTACACCGCTTGTCTGACTAATCCATTTGGCTAATTTCTCGGTAGTGATTTTCCCGCTGGATACAGCACGGGCACGGTACTTTCCTTTGGTTCTATTCAGCTCATTTACTTCAACAAAATCGTATTTAATTGCCATACGTATGTTTTTGGGGGGTTAATATGAATAATAGTAATTGCCGGCTTGCATTTTTCAATTTTTGCCGGAGTACAAATCTATAAAAAAATAAGCAGATAGGTTCTCTTATTAATGCATTTATTTTTTCTTATAAGTGCATTAATAGTTTCTTATCTATGCACTATACTTTTCTTATTAGTGCATTAATAAGAATAATTATATACTAAAAAAATAATAATAACATTCATTTCAGTCAATAAATACATGCAAAGGGCTGAATAATTTTGTACAGTTATGCAAGGGCATCAGACTAACAATATAATTCTTTTATTTTACTAAAAACACACAATTTTGCTATCTCCACTTTGCAACTGATAAAAAAAGCATTATATTTGCCACTCAAATCACGAGAGTAGAGAGATGGAATCATTTTACCGTACACATGAATACTTGTTAGAACACACGAATGCTCCGGTACGTCGCGACCTGATGGACGAGATTGACTGGAACGACCGTCTGATTGGTATCAAAGGAACCAGGGGTGTAGGGAAAACGACTTTCCTCCTTCAATACGCCAAAGAGAAGTTCGGGAACGACCGTTCCTGCCTGTTTATCAACATGAACAACTTCTTCTTCTCCGGACAAAGTATTGTTGACTTTGCTTTTGAATTCCATAAACGGGGAGGCAAAGTATTGCTGATTGACCAGGTTTTCAAGTATCCCGAGTGGAGCCGCGACCTGCGCGCCTGCTACGACAAGTTCCCCAACCTGAAAATTGTATTTACCGGTTCGTCGGTAATGCGTTTGAAAGAAGAAAACGCCGAACTGCACGGCATCGTAAAAAGTTACAACCTGCGCGGATTCTCATTCAGAGAGTTCTTGAACCTGCAAACAGACATGAAATTCCGCGCTTACACGTTGAATGAAATCCTGACCAACCACGAACAAATAGCCCGCGGCATCTTATCGAAAGTACGTCCGCTGGATTATTTTCAGGATTACATGCACCACGGTTTCTACCCGTTCTTCCTGGAAAAACGTAATTTCTCGGAGAACCTGCTGAAAACCATGAATATGATGGTAGAGGTAGATATCCTGCTTATTAAGCAGATTGAACTGAAGTACCTCTCCAAAATCAAGAAACTGTTGTACCTGCTGGCAGTAGACGGTCCCAAGGCGCCAAATGTAAGTCAGCTGGCTACCGATATACAAACATCACGTGCCACGGTTATGAATTATATCAAATACCTGGCAGATGCACGACTCATCAACATGGTTTATCCCAAGGATGAAGAGTTTCCCAAGAAACCATCCAAGATCATGATGCACAACACGAACCTGATGTACTCCATCTATCCGGTAAAGGTAGAAGAACAAGATGTACTCGACACCTTCTTTGCCAATAGCCTATGGAAAGACCACAAGGTACACAAAGGCGAGAAGAATATCTCTTTCATGGTGGACGACAAAATACCATTTAAAATCTGCCCGGAAGGTACCAAGATAAAAAACAACCCTGCTACCATCTATGCACTACACAAAGCAGAGATAGGACGAGGAAACCAGATTCCCTTGTGGATGTTTGGCTTTTTATACTAAGAGAATTTATTTACTTACATATTTAATTTTGTTATGACTAAACAGAAGAAATTTATCACTTGTGATGGTAACCAGGCCGCTGCACATATCTCGTATATGTTCTCAGAGGTAGCTGCTATCTACCCCATCACCCCGTCTTCGACTATGGCTGAGTACGTAGACGAATGGGCTGCTGCAGGACGTAAGAACCTCTTCGGCGAAACAGTATTGGTACAGGAAATGCAATCGGAAGCAGGTGCTGCCGGTGCTCTTCACGGTTCTTTGCAAGCCGGTGCGTTGACATCTACGTACACTGCTTCGCAAGGTTTGCTGTTGATGATCCCTAACATGTACAAGATTGCCGGTGAATTCCTGCCTTGCGTATTCCACGTATCGGCCCGTACATTGGCAAGCCACGCTTTGTGTATCTTCGGTGACCACCAGGACGTAATGTCTGCCCGCCAGACTGGTTTCGCCATGTTGGCCGAAGGTTCTGTACAGGAAGTTATGGACTTGTCGGGTGTTGCCCACCTGGCTACTTTGAAGGCTCGCGTACCGTTTATGAACTTCTTCGACGGTTTCCGTACTTCACACGAAATCCAGAAAATTGAAATGTTGGAAAACGAAGACCTCGCTCCGCTGGTTGACCAGCAAGCTTTGGCCGAGTTCCGCGCCCGCGCTTTGAACCCCAGCACTCCGGTTGCCCGCGGTATGGCCGAGAACCCCGACCACTTCTTCCAACATCGTGAATCTTGCAACAACTACTACGAACAGGTTCCTGCCATCGTAGAAGAATATATGAACGAAATCTCCAAGATCACAGGCCGCAAATACGGTTTGTTCGATTACTATGGAGCCGACGACGCAGAACGCGTAATCATCGCTATGGGTTCGGTAACCGAAGCTGCCCGCGAAGCCATCGACCACTTGGTTGCTGCCGGCGAAAAGGTAGGTATGGTTGCTGTACACTTGTATCGCCCGTTCTCTGCTAAACACTTCCTGGCTGCTGTTCCTAAGACTGCGAAGACTATCGCTGTATTGGACCGTACCAAGGAACCGGGTGCTACCGGCGAACCGTTGTACTTAGACGTAAAAGATTGTTTCTACGGTGCAGCTAACGCTCCGGTTATCGTAGGCGGCCGTTACGGTTTGGGTTCAAAAGATACTACTCCGGCTCAAATCCTGTCGGTATTCGAAAACCTCGCTTTGCCGATGCCGAAGAACCACTTCACAGTGGGTATCGTAGACGACGTTACATTTACTTCACTTCCCCAGAAAGAAGAAATCGCTTTGGGTGGCGAAGGTATGTACGAAGCTAAGTTCTACGGTTTGGGTGCCGACGGTACTGTAGGGGCCAACAAGAACTCTATTAAGATTATCGGTGACAACACAGATAAATACAGCCAGGCTTACTTCTCTTACGACTCTAAGAAATCGGGTGGTTTCACTTGCTCGCACTTGCGTTTTGGTGACAATCCTATCCGTTCAACTTATTTGGTAAACACTCCGAACTTTGTGGCTTGCCACGTTCAGGCTTACCTGCACATGTACGATGTAACACGTGGTTTGCGTGAAAACGGTACATTCCTGTTGAACACTATCTGGGAAGGTGAAGAGTTGGCTAAGAACCTACCGGCGCGTGTGAAGAAATACTTTGCTCAAAAAAATATCACTGTATACTATATCAACGCTACTCAGATTGCTATGGAAATTGGTTTGGGCAACCGTACCAACACCATCCTTCAATCGGCATTCTTCCGTATTACCAACGTAATTCCGGTAGACCTGGCTGTTGAACAGATGAAGAAATTCATCATGAAATCATACGGCAAGAAGGGCGAAGATATCGTAAACAAGAACTACGCTGCTGTAGACCGTGGTGGTGAATACAAACAGTTGACAGTAGATCCTTCTTGGGCTAACCTGGCCGACGAAGCTGCTGAAACTAACAATGACCCGGCTTTCATCAACGAAGTAGTTCGTCCTATCAATGCACAAGACGGTGACTTGTTGCCGGTATCTGCTTTCGCTGGTCGCGAAGACGGTACTTGGAACCAAGGTACTGCTAAATACGAAAAACGTGGTGTAGCTGCATTTGTTCCCGAATGGAATGCTGAAAACTGTATCCAATGTAACAAGTGTGCGTATGTTTGTCCTCACGCTTCTATCCGTCCGTTCGTACTCGATGCCGAAGAGCAAGCCGGCGCAAACTTCACTTCATTGAAGGCTGTAGGTAAGCAATTCGACGGTATGACATTCCGTATCCAGGTATCAGTACTTGACTGTTTGGGCTGCGGTAACTGTGCCGACATCTGTCCGGGTAACCCGAAGAAGGGTGGCAAGGCTCTCGAAATGAAGCACCTGGAAAGCCAATTGGCCGAAGCTGCCAACTGGACTTACTGTGCCGACAATGTGAAGAGCAAACAACACCTGGTAGATGTGAAAGCCAACGTGAAGAACTCTCAGTTCGCTACTCCGTTGTTTGAGTTCTCGGGTGCATGTTCAGGTTGTGGTGAAACTCCGTATGTGAAGTTGATTACTCAGTTGTTCGGCGACCGCGAAATGGTAGCTAACGCAACCGGATGTTCTTCTATCTACTCTGGTTCGGTTCCTTCAACTCCGTATACTACCAACGAAAAAGGACAAGGTCCGGCTTGGGCTAACTCATTGTTCGAAGACTTCTGCGAATTCGGTTTGGGTATGGAACTCGCCAACGAAAAGATGCGCGAACGTATCGTGAAACTGATGAACGAAGCTATCGACAGAAACTGTTGCAATGGAGAATACAACGAAGTATTCGGCGAATGGATTGCTAACATGTTCGATGCAGACAAGACTAAGGAATTGGCCGACAAGATTGTTCCGATGTTGGAAGCCGGTAAGGATAAGTGCGACACTTGCAACCAATTGTACGCATTGAAACACTTCCTGGTAAAACGCAGCCAGTGGATTATCGGTGGTGACGGTGCTTCTTACGATATCGGTTACGGCGGTCTCGACCACGTAATTGCTTCGGGTAAAGATGTAAACATCCTCGTTCTCGATACAGAAGTTTACTCGAACACCGGTGGACAGTCGTCAAAAGCTACTCCGGTAGGTGCTATTGCTAAGTTTGCTGCTTCAGGTAAGCGCATCCGCAAGAAAGACCTCGGTTTGATGGCTACCACTTACGGTTACGTATACGTTGCACAAATTGCAATGGGTGCCGATCAGGCTCAAACGTTGAAGGCTATCCGCGAAGCTGAAGCTTATCCGGGTCCGTCACTCATCATCGCTTACGCTCCGTGTATTAACCACGGTTTGAAGAACGGTATGGGTAAGAGCCAGGAAGAAGAAGAAAAGGCTGTTGCATGCGGTTACTGGCACTTGTGGCGCTACAACCCCGCTCTGGAAGCAGAAGGCAAGAACCCGTTCATCCTCGACTCTAAAGAGCCGGCTTGGGAAGGTTTCAAACCGTTCTTGAAGAGCGAAGTACGCTACTCTTCACTGATGAAGGCATATCCGGCAGACGCTGAAGAACTGTTCCAGGCTGCTGAAGATAACGCTAAATGGAGATTCGGCAATTACAAGCGCTTGGCCAACCAAACTTGGGAAGCCGCTGAATAATTGACACAGTCATATTAACCTTAAAGAGGAGGCTTCCCGGAAAACGGGAGGTCTCCTCTTTTATTTAAAACACAACATTATTATGGGATTTATTATTTGGGTCATCGGGGTATTATTGACCATAAAAGCAGCCCTCGAGATTTGGAAATTGAATGTTGATCCTATTAAGCGCTTGCTTACCATCATCATTCTGCTTGTATCCAGCTGGATTGGTTTATTGGTATATTACTTCTACGCCAAGGACAAGTTAGCAGGCTGGTTGAAGTAAT
>JAVBVL010000124.1:0-5695 GCA_031554285.1 Bacteroides sp. | reverse complement strand
GGTATTTAATACCTTGTATTTAATAACTATAAAAACATTATTTATGGAGCTAAAAAGACTTGCCCAAAAGGCGGCAGCAACTCTCTTCCTGAGTTTGCTTTGCCTTACTGCTTTTGCACAAGGTCGTTCGGTTACAGGTACTATCGTTGATGGTGCAGGCGAACCAATGATTGGTGTAAACGTATTAGTGAAGGGAACAACCAATGGTGTAATTACCGACTTTGACGGTAAATTCAACATCTCAGGTGTTACCGACAATTCAGTTCTCGTTGTATCTTATATTGGGTATGTAGCCCAAAATATTACAGTAGGGAAACAAACAATCATTAAAGTTATTCTGAAAGAAGATTCCGAGCAACTCGAAGAAGTAGTTGTTATCGGTTACCAAACCGTAAGACGTAAAGACCTTACAGGTTCTGTAGCTTCAGTAAAGGGTTCTACTATTGCTGCTGCTCCGGTATCGAACGTCGCTCAGGCGCTTCAAGGTAAATTGCCGGGTGTAAACGTTATGTCACAAGACGGTCGTCCCGATGCAACTATTTCTATCCGCGTACGTGGTGGTGGTTCTATCTCTCAGAAGAACGACCCGTTGGTGTTAATCGATGGTGTTCCGGGTACTATTGGCGATATCCCCGGCGACCAGGTAGAAAGCATTGACGTATTGAAAGATGCATCTTCTACAGCTATTTATGGTGCCCGTGGTGCTAATGGCGTTATCCTGGTTACTACCAAGAAAGGTAAAGAAGGTAAGGTTTCTGTAAGCTATAATGGATATGCTAAATTCAATACTCCTGCCGGTTACCAGGAAACGTTGAATTCTTATGATTATTTATCTTATAAGTGGGGGCTTCTTGATGCCTATTTTGGAGAAGCAAATAGAGTACCGTTTGAGAAATTATTCGGTCTTGGAGCTAATAAAGGCGGAAACTCCGGTGGTCTCGACACGTATAAGAATGTGCCTGATTACAACATGCAAAAAGAGGTTTACAGTGCATCATTCTCGCATAATCACGACCTTACCCTCAATGGCGGAACTGATAAAACAAAGGTTATCTTTGCTGTAAACTACATGGATGAAAATGGTATGAAGCTAAATTCTTATAATAAGAGAGCCGCTGCATCATTCAAGTTAGATCAAAAGTTAGGTAATAATTTGAACTTTAGTTTAGATGTACGTTATACCGACAGAACATCTATGGGTAATGAAGGTACAACTAATGGCTATGGTTCATCTCTTTCAGGAGCCTATCGTTTCCGCCCGATGTCACTTGACAATATTAAAGGTGATCATAGCATGTTAACTAATTCGACTTTAGGTGAAGAGCGGTATGTTATGGATGATATTTACAATCCCGTTGCTGTAATTAAGAGTCGTGAGGATATAACAAAGAAACAAACCATTCAGGGTACAGCTGGTCTTAATTGGACTATTCTGAAAGGTTTGACTTATCGTACCGAATTGACTTTGAATCGTAATTATACACAAGACCAAAAATGGAGAGGCCCGGTACCTGCCAGTTATAACGAAGTAAACTATGTGATATCAGATGGCGTTTATGAATACGCCGGCGATGCAGATTATAGAAAACGTGATGCGTGGAATTTGCGTTGGTCTAATACGTTGAATTACCAATTTGAACTGAAAAATGCACATAGATTTAATGTGTTGGTTGGTCAAGAAGTAACTGATTCGGGTGGAACAGATATGCGTATTCAGGGTAAGAGATATCCAGCTAACTTCACCAAAGAGAATGCTTTCGCTATGATTTCACAATATGGTTCAGACCTTGTTGTTTCTTCGGGCGTTACTACTCCAAATCGTATTCTTTCTTTCTTCGGTAGAGCAAACTATTCGTTCATTGATCGTTATATGTTAACACTGACCATGCGTGCCGACGGTTCTTCAAATTTCTCTCCCGAGCATCGTTGGGGATATTTCCCTGCTGCTGCTTTGGCATGGCGTGTTTCTGAAGAAGCTTTTATGAAGCCTTTAACTTGGTTGGACGATTTGAAACTCCGTGTTTCTTACGGTCAGGTAGGTAATGATGCTATCGATCCTTCTCAATGGTCGCAAATGTGGGCGGCTGTAAGTGACCAGAAATATATGTATGGTTTAGGTAACAAATCTCAGGCTGGTTATGACCTGGCTTCTAAACAGATGGCTAATCGCAACCTGAAATGGGAAACTACCATTACACGTAACATCGGTTTGGACTTTACCATGTTGAAAAACCGTCTGTGGGGTAGTATCGAAGTGTACAAGAATACTACGAAGGACTTGCTTATGTTGACTGATATTCCGTCAATCACCGGATTTAATAACACGTATGCTAACATTGGTCAAACCAGTAACAAAGGTTTGGAACTTTCGCTCTCGGGTGTAATTTTCCAAAACAAAGACTGGAATATTACCGCAGGTGCTAACATCAACTTTAACAAAGGTAATATCGACCAGTTGGCCGAAGGTGTTCAAAGTGCTTATGGAACACAATTCTTGCAGTCGGGAATTCCTAATACCGACTACATCCTGATGGAAGGTAAACCTGTTGGTATTGTACAAGGCTATAAAATGGCAGGTAAGGGATACTATGAGACAAGTGATTTTACTTATGACTCTGCCACCGGTATCTATACGTTGAAACCGGGTATTGCTGACCTTACCGGTGCGTTCGTTGGAACTCACGGAGGTAAAACTCCTGCCGGACAATACGCTTATCCGGGTATGCCGAAGTTCCAAAACATGAACGACGACAATGTTATTAATGAATCGGATATGGTTGAAATTGGTGACATGAACCCCGTACATACAGGTGGTTTCAATGTAAACGTTACATATAAGAACTTTGATCTTGGTATGTATTTCAACTGGAGCTACGGTAACGATATTTACAATGCTAATAAATTGGCTACGCTTTATAACGGTGAGAAAGGTGGGGGTTTGTATGGTAACAAACTCTCTATCATCAACGACTGCTACAAAGTGTACGATATTCAAAACGGACAATCGGTACGTATTACCGAGCCGGCTGCATTGGATGCACTCAACAAAAACGCAAGTTTGCCGTTAACTTATTTGAAACAAGGTTATGTATCTGACCTCGGTATTGAAGATGGATCGTACCTTCGTTTGAATACCTTGACTTTAGGTTATACATTGCCCAAAGCTGCTATGAAGAAAATTGGTGCCAGCAACCTGCGTGTGTACGGAACAATCTATAACGTGTTTACCTTGACAGGTTATTCGGGACTTGATCCTGAAGTAAACAGCCAGGCCAATATGAATAATGCCCGTTATCCGACTCCGGGATTCGATTGGGGAACCTATCCACGTGCCCGCCAGTTTGTGCTTGGTATCAATGCTACTTTTTAAGTAGATAAATGAGTAATAAAATTAAAGAATAATAATCATGAGAAAAATAGCGATATATATGTGCCTGGCGATGACCTTGGGTCTGTTTACCCAGTGCAGTGACTATTTGAATGTTGAAAATGCCGGTGAATCTGACGACGCATTTGTAATGTCGAGTACCGACGAAGCTCTCAAGACGTTGATGTGGGCTTATTCTGAATATCGTCAGAATGCCGCACATGGCGGTAACTACCTCTATCAGGATGTGTTGGGTTCTGATGCTGAATATATGAGTGAGTACCCTACGGCTAATAATGTAATTGCCCGTGTGCAACCTACTGCAACAGCAATTGGCAGTGCTGCTGCACAGTATAATAGTTTGAATGTTGTATTAGCTCGTGCTGCCCGTATTTCCGATGTAATAGCTGGTAAAGGCGAATATAAGTCGGAGGTTGCCGGTTCGGCAGCTACCACCTGGACTCACCTTTACGGAGAAGCCAGAGCTTTACGCGCATTCTGTGCCTGGGAATTGGTACGTCACTTTGGTGATGTTCCTTATGGTTACGAAAATAAAGTGGTAGACTCATACGAATTGAACTCACGCTTTGATATCATGGACGACATCATGGCCGATTTGAAAGCCGTAGAAGGCAAGATGTTTAAAATGGGTGAAAATGGTATTACTGCCGAACGCATCAGCCGTAATTTTGTGAACGCCCTGATTGGTGAAATAGCACTTCATGCAGCCGGATGGCAAACCATCCGTACTGATATGCCGGGCTTGTACGGCGATGTACAGTTCGACAATAAAGGTGCCGATGACGGTAAGTGTGTATACGCCCGTCGTAAGGACTATGTAAATTATGCTAAGATAGCCGAACAGTACTTAGATGCAGCTATGAAGGTGGGAACTCAGCCCATTTTGATTACTACAGATACTAGAAGCCCCAAGAATCCTTTCCAGGTACATTGGCAAGAAATTAACTCAAGACGCGTTAGTAAAGAGTCGTTCTTCGAGATTGGCTGTGTGGCAGGTGTAGGTAACTGTGAACACCCTTATAGTATGGGTCGTGCCGGAGCTAATAACTCAGCTGTATCCTTGTTGAATACATTTGCTGCCATTCGTATAGTTCCTTCTTTCTTCTATAACGGATATGAAGATGGTGACTTACGTCGTGACGCAAGTATGGTAGTAACCGGTAGTGATGCTGCCAAGGGAGTTGAAGCCTTAATTCCACTTGGTGTAGGTACACGTATTGGTGGTGGTGGTCCTTGTATCAACAAGTGGGATCAAAACCGGGGTGATGTGCCTAACTATCCGAGTGCTGCTAACCGTGCTTCAGGTATGAACTACACCGTAATGAGAATGGCCGATGTGATGTTGATGTTGGCTGAAGCAAAAGCAATCGCAGGTACCGATAATGCGGGTGCCATAGCTTTGGTTAACCAAATTCGTGCAAGAGCGTTTGGTAACAACGACCATGCTATTTCCGGTCTTTCGGGCGAAGCATTGCTGGATGCTATCTATGCTGAACGTAAACTGGAATTACTGGGTGAAGGCGATGTTCGTTGGGATATGATTCGTTCAGGTAAATTCAACGATAGAGCTGTTGCTGTTCGCCAGGAAATGGCAGATATGGCAGCCGGTTTGAAAGCCAAGGGTTACTATACATTCCCCAACGGCAGAACCATCTCCAACTATGTTTGGACAAAACTTGTTCAGTTGAATGGCGCAACAGCTGTGGTTACTCAAGAGTGTACCGACCCAACTAATCCGGCTCTTTATCCGGGCTGGCGTGGTATTTACAACTGGGGTGCTGCCGCTCATACTGCTACTGCAAAGAATTTGGCTATTAAGGGCTTGTATGAATATATAGATCCGGCAGGTGCCGAAGCTAAAGCTTTGGAAGCTGCAGGATACACAAAGACGGCATGGGGTATTGGTGCTACTACAGATGCTGCCCAAACAATGCTCAATGGAGCAATCCTGGACGGTGTAGTAGGTCGCGAAACGAAAGCTCCGCGTTACTTCCATCCGCTTCCAATTACAGTTCTTGACCAATCGAAGGGTACTGTAACTAATGGTTACGATTTACCGCAGAAATAAGTTCAAAACTATTTTATAAGATGGAGGGTGTATCAGTTTGGTACACCCTCTGTGTTTTCTAATCTACAAATCTTATGAAAAAGTATATCTCCATCTTTTTTATTAATATGTTCTGCCTATGGTCTTATGCAGGCTATCAATCGTTAGATAAGGCAAATCCTATATCTTTTGAGGGCACACACCTTACCTACAAAGGACAAAAGATACTTCTCGGTGAAAAAGCTTTCTTTGTCGACGGG
>JAVBVL010000019.1:0-90947 GCA_031554285.1 Bacteroides sp. | reverse complement strand
GGATACCTCCCGAAAGATCCATCAACCTTTTTTCCCGTCCGTCGAAAATGCCTGTTTGACGGATTATAGATAGTATATCGTTTTTCTTTTTGTTGCTGGAATGGGCTACCAACGTGTCGAGCCTTTGCCAGTCTTCCCCTTTGCCTTCCAGCGTTAAGAATTCATCGGAAAAGCTATATTTTTCTTTTAGATATCCTGCCAATGCCCGGGCACGGTTTCCAGATAGTACGAGGTTATTATTGTATGTACCTTCGGGTGAGGCATATCCATCAATAACAATTCCGGTTATTCGGGCATCCGGTGTCTCCTTTACCTGTTCTACCAAGCGACTAAGTTGTTCCAACTCGCTCTTATTATTACCAAAGTCGGATTGCAAGGTAAATTCATCCAATGGAAAGTTCAGGTGACCGTTACCTACTAAACGACGCTCCTTTGCCGGCTCTGTGGCGGGAACAATAAACGTAGGCAGGAAGTGGCACAGGTCACCGAAATTAGTAAGCCGCTCTGCCAATACTTCGGAAGATACGGGAATCAATTCTCCCGAACATTCGCATTGTTCTTCCTCCAGAATAAACCGGGCGTTCTCCATCCACGGTTCATAAAGGATAGCCGTATGGTAAATGTAATTTTGGGGGGCGTCAAGGCTTGACGCATCAATAGTCATTCCTGCGGAAGAATCTTTTTTAGATAATGCCGCCAAACGGTTCTCAGCGCGTTGACGCTTTTTTCCGTTGATCTGTACAGTAGGTAAGTCAAGCGATTTACTGTCGGATTGCAGGACTGGCGTAAACGACACATAGGCTTGGGAGGGGATAGATACTTTGTCCAACCGAACTTCCAGACCGATATAGACCGAATCGCCTTTGTGGACGAATCTATTTTGTTGTATCTTGATTCCGCTTTGCCCATCGGGTACGGCTGCAATCGAATAACCGCAAAGGAATAAGGCGGCAAAGCCGGTAATCGTTTTCTTTGTAGCCGAAGCCAAAAGGCTTGTGTGTATATGTTTCGGTTTCATATCCATTTCCCGTTACTATTTAATCATATATATCAAGGTAACTCCGGCTTTGGTGGGGCCAAAATAATTGCGGGTTTCACTGCCCAAATTCTTTCCACACTTTTTGCAGGAATACTTATCATAATCCAGATAAGCATAACCAATACCCAAAGTCGCTTCCAACGACCAGTGTTTACCTAAAATCCAATGGTAGCCGTAGCTGATACCAGCACCGGCAAGCCACCCTTCAAAACGGCGGGTGTTCATGTACTGGGAAAATGGCGGATTATCCAATCCACCCACATTATAAAGCGCGTAATGAGCGTGTACGCCAAAGAAATGCCCGTTGAAGGGCTCACAGCTCCACCAACGCAATTCGGGCTGCACCAGAAAGTGCTTCCATTTTTTGTTATTGTCGAATGACCACGGATTGTAACTGACCGGGATGTCGAGGGTTAGTTTACGATTCAGACGAAACTCTGCCCCCAGATTCAGGGTAGTGGTAGCATCGTATAAAAGATTGGTTTTAATAGCCACAGATGGCAATCGTAAAGGGCGTAGGGAATCCACCTCCTGCGCATACACGCAGGCGGGAAATAAAACGGATAAAACTATGGTTATTACCTTATTCAGCATCTTTTTTCTATTCGTTTTTAGTTGCATTTTATTCCGTCACTTATCAAGTGTCGGAATACTAATTAAGCAAAATGTAATTGATTGATAAACAGGTTAATAAAGTGGTAAAATTATGAGTGTAGAATCATTTGTTATACATTTTAAAAACAGCCGATTAAAAAAGGGAATCGGCAACTCGTTTCTGAGTATTGTTAATCATCTGTTACACAGATGTTTTAATTGAGTGTCATACACCTTTGCCTTTCCGAAAATCGTTAAACATTCGTTAAACAAACTAATAATCAATTATTTATGGATTTACAAGACTTTAATAAGCACACACGGTGCTATAATTACGACACTTCCGCATACGCTCCGATTGCGCGGTGGAAAGTTTCGACAAACCAGAGTAAGGAAACCTTGACCCTTTTTCACACGGTAGTCTATGTTTTGAAGGGAGAAATACGGTTTACCTACCGGGAAGGAGATCCGGAAACTGTTATCCGGGAGGGGGAGCTTGTATTTACCCCCATAAATACCCACGTACATTATGAAGGAGTAGCAAATTCCGACTTCCTACTGTTGCGCATGAATAATCGCATCAGGCTGTGTGAGAGTTACAGTATCGAACAGCTTTATCGGGATGGACGTTACGACTCATCAAGAGGTAAAGATCAGCATTGTATCCTCCAGGCAAATAATGCGATGAGGGCTTATGTAGAGAGCCTGAAAGTGTTTTATGAAGACGGGTTCAAATGTAGATACTATTGCAACATCAAACTGAATGAATTCTTTGTGTTGTTGAGGTTGTATTACCCCAAAGAAGATTTGATAAGGTTTTTTAGGATGATATTAAGCGTAGATACCGGCTTCATCGAAAAAGTTCACCTCCTTCATAGAAGCTGCAAAAATGCAAAAGACCTGGCTACGGCTATGAATTATAGCCAGTCGGGATTTACAGCGAAGTTTAAAACAGTATTCGGGAAATCTGTCTATCAATGGATGAAAGAACAAAAAACGCGTGGTATTTATCATGAAATATGTACTACAAACAAGAATTTCAGTCAGATAGCAGAGGAATTTGGGTTTAAAAACTATAACCACTTCATAGAATATTGCACAATAAATATCGGGAATCCACCGGGTAAATTACGAAAAGATCCTATCAGAAATCGGAATGCCGAGAAATCCGGTCAAAATTCAGAGTAAATAATCGGCGAAATAGCGTTACCTTTGCAGCATCGAACTTGTAGTTTGAGTTTAGTGTTCTGACACTTGATAAGTGACGGAATTTCTTTTTGCCTCTCCGGTAAAATACAAAGGTACGCAATTTTATTCCGGTTCAGCACATTTTGGGGAAATTCCTTTAGCGGTTGGCGACAACAATCGACGGTTTTATAGAGGTAATAATCAGTTCATTGGCATCGTCCAATAAAGAATGGTCGAACGAAGCCAGGTAGGTGTAGGTAATCTTCTCTGAAGCATGTCCCAGCCCTTCGCTGATAATCCCGATAGGAAGATTTTTATATTTCCCAATGGTCGCCCACGAGTGTCGCGCTACATGGGTCGTCACCTTCTGCTTGACATTAGCCAGTTTAGCAAGTTCTCTCAAGCGGCTGTTTTGGATGCGTAATGCTGTTTCATATTGTATCCTTGCATTTCCACCTTTACAGATAATCGGGAACAGGTATTCCGACTTCCTTACATCATGGGCAAAACCGTTTATTATCGCTTGCATTTCTTCCGTAACCTTTACTTCGATTAGCTGCCCGGTCTTTTTGCGGTAGTAGCGAATAAAGCCGTTGCGGACATTTTCTTTTTTCAGGTAGGCAAGATCAACAAAACACATACCGCGAGCATTGAAACAGAAAAAGAAAAGTTTCCATGCGTATTGCAGGTTCTTGATACGCCCGTATTCCTTAGAGTCTGGCTGTTGGGCTTGTAACAGTTCGGGAAAGTTGATTTCATGCAACCGGGTTACTTCATCAATGCTTAACGCCCTTTTGTAGGTTTTCTTGACTCCGGTAAAGACTTCCTGAAAAGGTTTTTCCCGCTTGGCATGGATGCGCTTTTCTGCGACGGCTTTGTTATAGATAGCCCGCAAATTACGCATATAGAAAGAAATCGTGTTAGGTTGCTTGCCCTTGGCTTTTAGGTCACTTTCGAACTCTTTAATGAGGCTGGCATTGATCTGGGACAGTGGAATATCTTTGCCCTTGTTGAATTTCACTAAGCCTTTGGCGACAGTACGGTAAGCATCAGCTGTGCGTTCCTGCCCCGCCTTTTCCATCCTCTTGGCAAGGATTTCGGCATACGACAATAGTTTGCCGCTATCCCGGAATAAATGATAGTGGGCAATAATGTCGTCCAGCGTGTAATAGCCCTGTTTTTCCAACTTTGCAACCAAACTCGAGAATAGTGTCTTGATATCCCCTAATCTCTCATCGAGTTCTTCCAGCTTTGTAAAACGTAGCGGGTTATTTTCAGGAAGAATAACACATTCCCGGTCTTTGTCCCATTCCTCCTTATAAATACGGGAAGCGACAGTAACCGATTTAACTTTACGTTTATGAATGATCCTCAGGTAGATACTACCCGGAAAGCCGCACCCCTTTGAGGAAGCGCGGAATACATAAGAAATTGTTGTCATTTGCAGTTGTTTTAAATTCAACTGCAAAAATACGCTAATCCTGTTTTTGAGAGAAAAGAGATGAGTTAATTCTATGAAATATGATGTAGGTGGTTGTACTCAAAGAATTCAGAATGACCAGCATAATTCATCCCATTGACATTGACAATATATACTACCACTTAGCTGCCAACGTGTACTACTCATCCCGCATTCATCGTTTTTCTTATATATTTCTCTTTCCTTTGCATTCCCTAATTTTATTGAAAGGAATATGGAAATAAGAATGATTGAAGGAAAAGTTTTTGAGAAACTAAAAATGTGCATTGCTGACTTGCTTGCGCAAATTGACACATTATATACTGAGCCTGATAATGGCTGGCTAGATAACCAGGCTGTTTGCCGGATTCTCAATATCAGCAAACGCTCGCTTCAAACATTTCGGGATAAAGGATTGATTCCTTATTCCCAAATCGGGCATAAATGCTTTTACAAACAGGAAGACGTGAAAGAATTTCTCGATAGAAATCGGATTGGTCCATCAAAAAAACAGAAGTAATGAATGTAGATGAGGTTTTAGATTCCCGTTCGCCGGAAATGAACGAGCTGTTTTCTGTCATACGGATTGGCAGCAACAAGATTTTCAATTACAAGAAACTCCGCAAGCCGACATTACTTGGAGAAACCTTTCTCACGAACAAAGAAGTTTGTAAGGTATTGGGGCTGGGACTAAGGACTTTACAGGACTACCGGGAACGAGGGCATCTGGCATACTACAAAATTGAAGGGAAAATCCTGTATAGGTTATCGGATGTTTTGCAAATGCTTGAAGATAATTATTTTGACGTATGGAAAAGGAAGCAATTGTAAAGAACCGGAAAAAGATTTCTCTCTTCCCAGTTCCTTCCTTTTTTCAGTTCAACCGGAATTTCTCCCCCATATCGGGAAGTACAATGTCAAGACACTTCATCTTAGTGAATTGCTCTATAAACCACATTCTTAGGATTCCTGCTTCGGGTGTTCCTATTCTAAAAGCCATCGTAATAATAGCGGTCAGATTCACAGCCGTTATATCATAACTGATACGCTTATCTCCGGCTACAAGATGATACAGGCATGTTTCCTCAATCCGAAGCATATTCTTTCCAAATATATCTCCGATACATTGGTTAATCTCCTTCATAGAGCATCCGAAGAGTCCACAAAGTTCATTTCTATCCATCCAAACGGTATCGTTTACAGGTTTGAAAATGACACTCATCTCATTGTTACTGTTAATGCTGATTGACAGCAAACCGTTGTTATTTATCTTTCTCATATCGCCTCCTTTTAATTAGATTTTACTAATTCGGTATTATTTCTCTCAAATTCGAGCAACTCGTCTGCTCTATTTTCTGTAACAGAGAACTGGTACTTATCCCCAATGCGGGTTTCCAGCAATTTCATATCTTCATCCATCTTCATATTGGTTACTTCCGCATAAATCTGGGTAGTCTTTATGCTTCGATGTCCCATTGTCCGGCTCAACGTTTCAATCGGAACACCGTTTGACAGGCAAATAGTGGTAGCCCAGCTATGGCGTGCCTGGTGGAAAGTTAGATGGCTTTTCAGCTGGTAAAATTTCTGAAGCGTATTTAAGTGCCTGTTAACCGTTGAATATTCGAAGAAATCAAAGACTTTATCTGTATTCTTTCTGCCTTTGAACTTCTCTATTATAGACAATGGTATATCTAACAAAGGAATATAGCACTCCGTTGTTGTTTTGGTTCTTTGTTTGAAAATCCATTTATGACCATCTTTGTCCGTTTTGATGTCAGACCATTTCAGGTTATAGATATCGACGTATGCCAACCCTGTGAAAGTTGCGAAGATGAATAAGTTGCGGACCTTATTCACATTTTTCACTGGATGGGGCGTAGCCAGTATCGTATTCAAGTCTTCCCTTGATATCCAACGGCGGGATGATTTTCTTCCATCGGCGTAGAATCGCCTGACAGGATTACGAAGGATAATTTCTTTATTGACCGCACGCTCGATCGTATGCTTCAAAAAACGCACATAATTCTGAATAGTGTAAGTAGCGAAATTACGGACGGTAAGCAGATAAAAATGATAATCTTCCATGAACTGCTTGTTGACTCGGGAAAACTCAATGTCATTAACTCCATATTTGTACTTCAGGAAATCACGGATTACATTATATGCATTCCCATACCTGTAATAAGTTTTTAGGGTATGGGTAATCCCGATGCTATTTTTTATTTCTTCTTTCATCAGGGCAAATTCTTTCAGAAGCGTGACTTCGTTGGTCCCTATGCCCTGAATTGCATTCTTGACTCCCTCTGCCGTAACATATCCGTTGCGTTCTATATCCTTTTGATAATACAGTTCTATTTCCTTTTTCAGCTCATTCAACCGGATGTTGATACGCTTGCATTCATTCTCTTTTCCTATGCAACAACCTTCTTTCGGATTCCAAAATGTTGGCTCAATCTCTTCCTTGGCACTGTATTGCACATTCTTTCCGTCAATGGTAATTCGTCCCATAATAGGGCATTTCCCATTCTTCTTTATCTTCTGCTTGTTTATGTAAAACAATATATTGAATGTACTCCGCATGGTTTTATTGATTTTAGTTGTTAAGAATATACTTGCCGTTAATTTTCTCTGATAGAACCAGAATATCCTTTAGGATTTTGTCCGTAGATACTTCTGCGTATGTCTGTGTCGTCGTAATATCCTGGTGCCCCAGCATCTTACTAACAGTCTCAATCGGAACACCCTCTGAGAGTGTAATTAAACTGGCGAACGTATGACGGCTCATGTGGTACGAGAGGCTTTTCCCCAACCCACATTGCTTATCAATCTTTTTGAGATGGGTAAGAACTGTTTGATATATGGGCATAGGAAATACTTTTTCACCCGTTTGATGGTTTCTATACTTCTCAATTAAGGAAAGGGGGATTTCCATTAGCCTTATATTGGATGCACTTCCCGTCTTTTGGCGATGAGTCATAATCCAGTAGCTTCCGTCTTCCTGTTTGACAATATTTTCATAAGTCAGGTTCTTGACATCAATATAAGCCAATCCACAAAAGGTTGAGAATACAAACATGTCTCGAACGATGGCTGTGGTTTCATGGGAAAATTCTGCAGCCATGATCTTTTCCAAATCCTCCCGGCTGATGTTCCTGTGTTTGATTTCGGGGGATTCCAATTCATAAGAGAAAAAAGGATCTTTGCCGATAATACCTTCGTCGATAGCCTCGGATATGGCTTCTCGCATCCGGCAAACAGCAAAACTTGTGGTATTGACAGCTAATTTTCTTGTAACACGGAGATAATAAACATATTCTTCGATAAAGGAATATTTCAAGGCCTTGAATGAAATATCACTCAACTTGTATTTCGTTTGGAGGAATGCCACCAGTAAAGAATGGTATTGTTTGTAGCTTAACAAAGTACTTAGTGACCTGTCTTTTCCAACACGGGCAGCAAGCTTCTCATTCATTTTAGCCATATAAGCACAGAGTGATTCCTGTGCATCAGCAATGCCTTGTACTGTGACCTTCAAATCGGAAGCCGAGAAGTTCCGTCCGAGACGTATCGCTTCGTTGTAGTGAGAATAAATGAGTAGGTTTACTTTCTCTATCTGCTTGTTCGCATCGTTGGCAAACCCGCTCTTCCCTTTCAACCTTCCGGCTTTGGCATCCCACAGTTTATCATCAGCATCAACCTTCAGTCTGAATTGAGCCATCGTCTTGCCAACTTGGATTCGTCCCATGATGGGACAAAGACCATTTTTGTTTCTCTGTTTTTTTTTCAGGTAGAATAATACCTTCAACTCGTTTGTCATAACACTCATTTTTTAGTTTTAAAATTACTTCCAAATGAGTTATTTGAGCTATGAAAAATGAGCGGTCAGCTATCAATGCGCCAAGTGTGGAAATTATTTTGGCACGAATCGCTCTGATTTGCGCAAATATTTAAAAATCAAATAGATAGATAGTGTTCTGCTGTATTTTGCGTCACCAAAAATAGGTAATGATTTGGTAACAGAAAACCAACGAAAACAACTGAATTCTGCATTTTATTACCTAAGACAGCTTCGGACAACCTCTACATATTAAGCTAAAAATCAGCGGGTTCATCCTTTTTCGCATCTAATCACCTTTTTGCAGAATTCATACGGGCAAAGATAGAAAAGATTCATTACATTTGCCCCTACCATGAAGAAGATTATCATTGCCTCCGACTCCTTCAAAGGTTCCGTAACCTCCCTCGAAGTGGCCGATGCCTGCGAACAAGGCATCCGAAACGTGCTGCCTCATTGCGCGGTGGTAAAGCTGCCCATTGCCGACGGGGGCGAAGGAACGATGGAAGCCTTGGTTACCGCTACCGGCGGACGCTACATTAGTTGCCGGGTAAGCGACCCGCTGATGCGCCCCATCCGGGCGAAGTACGGCATCTTAGGCGACGGCCACACCGCCGTTATCGAGATGGCGGCAGCGAGCGGACTCCCTTTACTGGAACCCGGGTTGCGCAATCCGATGCGCACCACCACCTACGGAACGGGGCAACTGATACGCGATGCCCTGCAGCGCGGATGCCGGGAGTTTATCATCGGGATAGGCGGCAGTGCCACCAACGATGCCGGCACGGGCATGCTGCAAGCCCTAGGCGTACGCTTTGCCACGGCAAAAGGCACTACCACCTTGCAAGGCGGAGAAGCCCTGCAGCAGATAACTTCCATTGACCGCAACAAGATGATGCCCGAACTTGCTCACTGCAAGTTCACGATAGCTTGTGATGTGGATAATCCTTTCAGCGGACCGCGCGGCGCCGCCTTTGTGTTTGCCCCGCAGAAAGGAGCTACGCCCGAGATGGTACAACAGTTGGACGAGGGGATGAAACACTTTGCACTTCTGCTGAAACAAACAGGCGGAATTGATATAGACCCCATACCCGGCGCAGGTGCAGCGGGCGGATTAGGGGGCGCCTCCCTTGCTTTCCTGCCTGCCGTACTGCGACGAGGCATCGACACCGTACTGGATGCCCTGCACTTCGAAACGCAATTAACAGGGGCTGATTTGGTTATTACAGGCGAAGGCCGCCTGGATGTGCAAACCTTGATGGGCAAAGCTCCGTGGGGCATTCTGCAAGTTGCCGCGCGCCACCAAGTACCCGTAATAGCCATTGCCGGGCAGGTGGCAGACAAGCCGTTGCTCGAAGAGGCAGGCTTCGCCGAAGCGCGTTCCATACACCTCCGGGAACTTCCACTGCAACAAGCCATGAACCGTGAATATACGTTGCAACAAATTACCGCCACTACCGAAGAGATGCTGCGCCAAACGCTGCAAAATAAAATGCCCAACGCTTGACCGTGATTCCTTTTACTAAGCAAGCGGGATAGAGAAGAGAAAAGTAGTGCCCCGCCCCAGCTCTGATTGCACGCGGAATGTTCCATGCATCAGTTCAACCAGGTTTTTGGAGATAGCCAACCCCATGCCTGTACCACCGTATTTAGCCGACAAGGACGAGTCGTGCAGTTGATTAAAGGGCTTGCCCAGATTGGCCAGCTTATCCTTGGCAATACCGATGCCCGTATCGGCAACAAAGAACTGAAGGCAATCGGACGTAACACTATAGCCAAACCGCACGTAGCCTTTTTCGGTAAATTTCAGGGCGTTGCCTATCAGGTTTTCCAGAATCTGCTGTAGGCGGGAGTAGTCTAACAAGTATTCTGAAGAGTCTTCCCCATCGGGGATGTCGAGCCGGAAATCTACAGAATCCCGACGTAAAGCCGGCGAAGCCGAGAAAGAAAGGTAAATACTACGCATCAGTGAGTTAAGGTTACCCTCCACGGGCGACAATGTCATTTGCCCTGCCTCCATCTTTGAAATATCCAGGAAGTCGCCTATCAGCTTCAACAGTTGCGCGGCATTGTTGGTAATAATATCGACAAAGTCCTTCTTCATTGGTTCGTCCACCTCTAACTCCTCGCGGTAAAGCAAGTCCAGAAAGCCCACAATTGCATTCAGCGGGGTACGCAGCTCGTGGCTCATATTGGCTATGAACACGCTCTTCTGCTGCAATGCCTCTTCAGCCCTCTTGTGTGCATCTATCAGGGCGCACTCCAGCCTCTTTTGCTCGGTAAGTTCAGAGATAATAACAAGATGCCCCCGGCGCTCATCGTCCCACTTAATCAGCGAATTGTTAACCTGCCACCAGGCACCCTGTTCCACATCGTGATATTCCCAACAACAAGCCTCTTCAGAACAACTGCCCAAGCCCGAATGTATCAGCGGAGGAAGTATCTGACCAAAGCGGACAGCCGCCATCGGGAAGGACGGACTAACCCGCGCCGCCTTATTGGCATACATAACCTCGTATGTTTCCACATCGCACACATACACCTTAGCAGGCATATTGTCAAGAACAATCTGCAACGGATTAGGAGATAAAAGCCTCTCAGTATTCATAAAGGGCACTGTATAAGTTGTATAATAAAAGAAGCGTGGAACTACTGCTTATCACTGTATTGAGGCTCTGGACTGCCAACTTCTAATAATAAACAATAGCCCACGCCAGTTTTTATACAGTCCATCCCTTTGAGGAGTAGATATATAATAACACTGACGTGAGCGTTCTTGCCTATTACCTTAGAAGTTCGAAATTGTCCAGATTTCAATACAGGGTAATATCTTCAAACGCTCTTCGTTGTTAAACAAAGCTTCCTACCTAACGCATTAGGTATCTGGAATTGGGGCAAAGTTATAAAAAGCATTTTAATTGACAAGTTTTTTATCTGCCGAAAAGGATATATCCTCATGAGGCTCTTAACAATTCTTATCCGGAGGTTCAACTATTTAACCTAAAGCAGGCTATAATGCACTTATTTAAGCATTATAAAAAAAGGGACGAATCGTAAAACTACGATTCGTCCCTTTGCGTACTCGAAGCGGGACTTGAACCCGCACAGCTGCTATAGCCAAAGGATTTTAAGTCCTTCGTGTCTACCATTCCACCATTCGAGCATCCTTTACCTCTGTAAGAGATGAGCGAAAGACGGGATTCGAACCCGCGACCCTAACCTTGGCAAGGTTATGCTCTACCAACTGAGCTACTTTCGCGTTTTTAACGGCTGCAAATATAAGGGGTTTACAACTTTCCACCAAACTTTTTCAGGGAAAGTTGTAAATCCATATCGTTTATAGCGTATTATCCACGTCCCAACAAAGCTTTCTCGGCGGCTTCCATTTCGCCGAAGTTAAAGCCGTCCACCACCTGTTGCATCAACAGGGAAATACGGTCGTTGCAAAGGTTCCCGATACTTCCTTCGTGTGTATGATGCACTTGTTTGTTGTGCGCAAACTTACCGGCTTCTATATCGCGTCCTACTTTTTTATACGCATCACGGAAAGGCATACCTTCACGGGCGAGGCGGTTAACCTCTTCCACGCTGAAGATGAGCAGGTACTTGTCATCGTCCAGGATATGTTCGTTGACACGAATCTCATCCATAATATAGGTAGTCATCTGCAAGCAGTCTTTCAGTTCCTGAAAGGCCGGGAGGAATATTTCTTTGATAATCTGCAGGTCACGGAAATAACCCGAAGGCAGGTTGTTGGCAATCATCATGATTTGCTGCGGAAGTGCCTGAATCTTATTGCACTTGGCACGGGTAAGTTCAAACACGTCGGGGTTCTTCTTATGCGGCATGATACTGGAACCGGTAGTACATTCATCGGGCAGTTTCACAAAACCGAAGTTCTGACTGTTGAACATACAAGCATCGAACGCCAGTTTGGAGATGGTTCCGGCAATGGAAGCCAAGGCAAAAGCTACGTTGCGCTCTACCTTGCCACGCCCCATTTGAGCGTATACAACGTTATAGTTCATGGAATCGAAACCCAACAAGCGGGTAGTCAATGTACGGTCGAGCGGAAAGGAAGAACCGTATCCGGCAGCCGAACCCAACGGATTGCGGTTGCACATCTTAAAGGCGGCTTGCAGGAAGAGCATATCGTCGGCCAGGCTCTCGGCATAGGCGCCAAACCAAAGACCGAACGAAGAGGGCATGGCTATTTGCAAATGGGTATAACCGGGCATGAGAATCTCTTTGTAGCGTTCGCTCTGTGCAATCAATACACCAAACAAGTCTTCTACCGCTTCGGCCACCTCTTTCAGTTGTGCACGGGTAAAGAGTTTCAGGTCGAGTAACACCTGGTCGTTGCGTGAACGGCCGCTGTGTATCTTCTTGCCCACATCGCCCAAGCGGCGTGTCAGCATCAGTTCTACTTGCGAGTGTACATCTTCTACGCCTTCTTCAATGATAAAATCACCTTTCTCGGCCGAGGTATAGATGTTTTTCAATTCGGCCAACAGCACCGCCAGTTCGTCTTTCTCTAACAAACCGATACTCTCAAGCATGGTTATGTGCGCCATAGAGCCCATAACATCGTGCTTGGCGAGATAAAGATCCATCTCACGGTCGCGACCTACGGTAAACCGTTCGATTTCTTCATTGACTTGTACGGACTTCTCCCAAAGTTTCTGTGCCATATCCTTAGTTCTTTAATACTGTATCAGTGACAATGTTTCGGCCATCTTCTCGAGTCCTTCCTGCAACGGTTTCTGAATCATGCCCTTCATAAACATATTCACCTCCACGTCAACCGTCAGCTTCATCTTGCACTCCTCGTCTGATTGCGGCACTATCTGAATCCACAATTTAAAAGGAAGCGGCGAGTTTGTTGTTTCAAACTTGATACATTTACTGGGTTCACGTTCTACCACTTTCAGGGTAAGTTGTCCCATCGGCGGCGCCTGGAAGCTCAATGTATCGGCATCAAAGCTTATGTCTTTTACTTTATCTTCCGGTAAACGGTCTTTGATTGATTCCAGATTATTCAAGTCAGACAATTTCTCGTACACACGTTCTTGTGCATAGGGGATAGTCTTCACGCTACTCTCAAATTTTGCCATTATTATAAGTATTGAGCAGAGGGGTACAAAAGACACAACCACAAATTAACAGATAGCAGACATCTCAAACAATCTGCGCAACCTGCTAATCTGTGGTTGTTTTAGTATCGAAACACCCTCCGGTTATTTTCGTTGTATAAGTTCTTTATTGAATTGGCTTACTTGCCCGGTTCCCAATGAGCCGGATCTTTACGCCATTCGTTCAAGGTAGCTACATCTTCGTCTTCAATGTATCCGGTACGAAGCGCCACATCGAGCACAGCTTCGTAGTTGGTTAGCGTTACCAAAGGTACTTTGGCATCTTTAAATGCTTTCTCGGCAACCGGGAAGCCATATGTATAAGCTGCCACCATACCAATTACCTCGCAACCATCACGACGAATCGCTTCAACGGCCTTCAAACTACTTCCTCCGGTAGAAATCAAATCTTCTACCACTACTACCTTCATTCCCGGACGAAGTTCGCCTTCAATCAGGTTCTCCAAACCGTGGTCCTTCGGGGTTGAACGTACATACACAAAAGGAAGGTTGAGTGCATCGGCTACCAAGGCTCCCTGAGGAATAGCTCCTGTGGCTACACCGGCAATGGCGTCTACTTGACCGAAACGCTCCAATATGAGGCGTGTAATTTCTACTTTTACAAAATTACGGAGAGAAGGATAGGAAAGTGTTTTACGGTTGTCGCAGTAAAAAGGCGATTTCCATCCCGAGGCCCAAGTAAAGGGGTTGGCAGGCTGAAGTTTAATAGCTTTAATCTTCAATAGTTTCTCTGCAAATAATCTCTCTAAATTCTTCATAACTTGACTAACTATATTTGTATCAGGATGCAAAAATAAAGATTTAGAACGAATTTCGAAAGAAGATACCGTTTATTTTTTTTATACAACAACAAATCGCCGTTATACATCCGTTAGTCCTCTTCCGGACATTGTATACAAAGGCGAATGTCTTTCAGCTCAAAACCACGGCTCAAGGCAAAGCGAATCAATTTGACATCGCGTTCATAATCGTCTTTCGCCCGTATCGTTTTGCGCTTGGCGTTCAATAATTCGCGCAAGGTTTGTTGATATTCTTCCACATCTAATTGCTCCAGAAAGGGACGGGCAACACCACTCTTGATTCCTTTGGCGTACAATCCTTCTTTTATTTTCAATTTCCCCCATTTGGAGAATCGGAATTTATCGCGTACAAAGGCGCAGCAATACCGTTCTTCATCAATGTAATTATCGGCCTCCAATTTATCCAACACGCGATTAGCGGCAGCCTCATCTAATCCCCATTGTTGCAATTTCTCCCAGACTTCCTGTCGGCAATGCTCGGATGAAGCACAGTAAGAACCGGCCTTCAACAGTGCTTCTTTTTCGGTGAGTTCCTTCATAAGTTTGCAGTTACCATACGTTGACTTCCATACATATCCGTCAGCACACGAGCTTCCCGGTAACCCATTTGCTCCAGCAGTTGCACGGTTTGAGCCCCGTATGCCCGGTTGATTTCAAAATAGATTCGCCCGCCGGGTACAAGCATCCGGACTCCTAAAGCAGCAATGCGCCGGTAAAAGCATAAGGGGTCGTTATCAGGGACAAATAAAGCAATCGATGGTTCCCAAAGGAGCACATTGGGTTCCATCTCCCCTTTCTCGGCCTCCAGCACATAAGGCGGGTTGCTGACAATCACATCAAATTGTTCCTGCCTTTCGGCAGAGTCGGCCAATACATCCTGTTGCTCAAAACAAACAGTACCCTCTAATAAATCATTATTCATCCGGGCAATGGCAAGTGCTTCGGGCGATACGTCCCATGCCGTTACGCGGGCATCCACTATCTGTTTTGACAAAGAAATGGCTATGCAGCCACTTCCGGTGCCAATATCTAATATACGAGCACCCGGTGCGCTTTCGCTCACAATCAAAGCAACCAGTTCTTCGGTTTCCGGACGGGGAATCAGTACACCCGGTTGTACCCGGAACTGATTTCCGCAGAACAAGGTAGTACCTTGCACATACTGTATCGGCTCATTTTTAAGCAACCGCGAGAGAATGTTTTCCAACTCACGTTCTTTGCTTTCCGATAAATTAATATCTTTGCCCAAATAAATATCAAGCGCATCAATCCCAAGCATATCACAACAGATACGCATGGTCAGGCCTTTCAGTTCCTGCGGTGAATACAGGTCTTGTAAAGTTTGGCGAATACGAACAACGATGGGGTGCATAATTCATTATTTTGATGTGCAAAAGTAAGAATAATAGCTACAACCCGAAAAGATGGAAGAAGAAAAATACATGTACCGGTGCTTAGCACTTGCACGTAACGGCTTGTGCAATGTATCGCCTAATCCCATGGTAGGAGCCGTCATTGTATGTGACGGGCGTATCATTGGCGAAGGATATCACGTAAGACATGGCGAAGCTCATGCCGAAGTAAATGCCATCCGGTCGGTTAAAGATACTTCCTTACTGGAACGGTCGACTATGTATGTAAGCCTGGAGCCTTGTTCACACTATGGCAAAACCCCTCCATGCGCCGATTTGATTATCGAGAAACGCATTCCACGCATTGTGGTAGGCTGCCTCGACCCTTTTCCCGAAGTAGCCGGAAGAGGTGTTGAGAAATTACGCCGCGCAGGGTGTGAAGTTGTAGTGGGGGTATTAGAAGAAGTATGCAAAGATTTAATCCGAAAGTTTATTACATTCAACACCTTACACCGCCCGTTCATTACGCTTAAATGGGCCGAATCGGCTGATGGCTTTCTGGACATCGACCGCCAAGACGGCACTCCGGTCATTCTTTCCAGCCCGCTCAGCGCAATGTTGGTACATAAAAAACGAGCCGAATCGGACGCCATACTGGTGGGCACCCGCACAGCCAAGCTTGACAATCCCTCACTAACCGTACGTAACTGGTACGGAAACAACCCGGTACGTGTAGTTACCGACCGGAATTTAACGCTCCCCACCTCCTTGAATTTGTTTAACGGACAAGTGCAGACACTTGTATTCACCGCCCAAAGTCGACCGGACACTCATCAGGTAGAATATATTACCTTGGATTATACCCGGAATATTCTCCCCCAACTGTTAGAAGAACTTTACAAACGCAATCTTCAATCTCTCCTGATAGAAGGAGGCAGCCAGTTGTTGCAAAGTTTTCTGGATACAGGTTTGTGGGACGAAATATACATCGAGAAGTGTACTCAAATGCTACATTCCGGTGTTAAAGCTCCTAAAATTAACGAGAAATTCACTTATTCCACACTGGAGCATTTTTCAACTGAAATACGCCACTACTCTAAGCAACAAGTAGATAAAACAGCTGTTTTATAATCTTTTTCATCGGGAAAAACCGCCTTATTATCTATAATTTTATATAAAACTTCCATTTTATGTTCAGTAGAGAAAAAAATGTTCCTATTTTTGCACCTTGTAAATAAACACAATCTTTCAAATGAGAATAAAATTTCTATCAGTAATAGTTAGTTTCCTGTTTGTGTCGATAGTTATTTCTTCATGCCTTAATAGCAATGAAGTAGAATATAGTACAGATGCAACCGCTCACTCTTTTAGTATTGACACCATCCACGGGGTAACATACAAATTTACCATCGACCAAATTAACGGATTAATTTACAATGAAGACTCATTACCGGTAGGATCAGACACCATCATTGACAAGATACTGATTAAGTCAATGGACGTCACCGGTTATGTAACATCGAAGAATGCTCAAGACCAAGATACCCTGATGAATTTCGCCGATTCAATGGACCTTCGCAAACCTATTACTGTGAAAGTCTGGTCAGCCGATCTCGAGCACGTTAAAATATACAAAATCAGCGTATTGGTACACCAACAAGACCCCGACTCCCTGAACTGGGGTGCTCCGAAGGGAGAAGAACCGCGCGCCATCAAAACCGGTTTCTCCGGAGGAAAGATTACCGGCAAACAAAAATCTATTATACTGAACAACGACCTGATTGTTTTCTCCATTGCAAACAACCAGGTTATCGGATATAAAACTCCCACCAAAGATGCCGCCGTACCCACCCAACCGGCTAAGGGTACCAACTGGACTGCTTTAGCCACAGTTACCGGGCTGCCTGCTACGGTAGACTTATCGAGCATCCTGGTATTTAACAACCAATTGTATGCGGTTGCCGCAGAGGCTGTTTATTATTCGCCCAATGGTGTTGATTGGAGCTTGCATCCTACTTTGAACGCCAACCCGGTAGTAACTTTATTAGTAGCTTATACCACTGTAAACGGTGGCAACCTACACGGCACCATCGGTATATCCGGCATTGTGAAACAAGCAGGTTCTACCGTATTTGCCATGACCGATGCAACTGCAAGCACATGGGTTGCAGGCGATCAGGTTCCTACAGACTTCCCGCTATATAACCTCTATGCTAACACCTACACCTCCAGTACAGGTATATTAGGTGCCATGTTGGTAGGAAGCGTAACCGGGGATATGTCAGAGGTGACTAACAATACCATCCCCTGGGGGTCGTACAACGGAACATCATGGGCCGATGTTAGCGTAACAGCTTATCCTTGCCCTGCTTTGGTTTACCCAACCATGATTCGTTACAATTCTCAGTTTTATGCGTTTGGTAATGCTTTTGACGCTTTCTACTACTCACCCACAGGTATTACTTGGTATGAAACTGCCGGTAAGTTCTATTTCCCGCAAGCAATGACAGCCCGCAAGGGTGGATTCTATTCGGCCGTGGTAGATGATAATAACTTTATTTGGATTACCTGTAGCAACAATGAGCTGGATGGTAATCAACTAACTACCGGTACAGACGATGTATGGCGCGCCCGACTGAACAAGTTGAGTTTCGCTAACTATGTGGCAGATTAATTATCAACGCATTTTGTAATAACGAAAACAATGCCGTATAAAGATCAATTAGACAGAGACCGCATACCACAGCATATTGCCATAATCATGGATGGTAACGGGCGTTGGGCCAAACAACGAGGATACGAACGTACCCGCGGACATCAGGCCGGTGCCGAAACGGTGCATACCATTGCCGAAGAAGCAGCCCGGTTGGGAGTTAAATACCTTACTCTTTACACGTTCTCTACAGAAAACTGGAACCGCCCGTCGGAAGAAGTGGCTGCCCTGATGGGATTGCTGTTCGACTCGATAGAGGAAGAAACACTGATGAAGAACAACATCAGCTTCCGAACCATTGGCGATATTGAGAAGCTGCCTGCACATGTACAGGAACGGTTGCAGACATGCATTGACCATACAGCCGGTAACACCGGTATGTGCCTGGTACTGGCGCTCAGCTATTCATCGCGTTGGGAAATTACCGAAGCCGTGAAACAACTATCGGTTTTGGTGCAGAAGGGCGAGTTACGCCCCGAACAAATTGACGACGATGCCATAGCCGCGCATTTGACGACCAACTTCATGCCCGACCCGGACTTATTGATACGTACCGGCGGCGAACTACGTTTGAGCAATTACCTGCTATGGCAGTGTGCATATACCGAATTCTATTTTTGCGAAACCTATTGGCCCGACTTCGACGGGAAAGAATTGCAAAAAGCCATTTGCGACTTTCAAGGACGGCAACGCCGGTTTGGTAAAACCAGCGAACAAATCAGCTAATAAAAACTTAATCATATATAAATGCATTATCGTACTTCATCCATACTTATTGCGCTTTTATGCCTGTTCTGCTTTGCGCAGACAAGCATAGCCCAGGATAACAACACAGACGAATCTTCTAAGCCGGTCATCCTCTATTCGGGAACTCCAAAAAAATATGAGATTGCCGACATCAAGGTAACCGGTGTTGAAAACTATGAAGATTATGTACTCATCGGATTATCGGGCCTATCGGTAGGGCAAGTAATTTCTGTTCCCGGTGACGAAATTACCGCAGGTATTAAACGCTACTGGCGGCACGGTTTGTTCTCGGACGTAAGTATCACGGCCGACAAAATTGAAGGCGGTAAGATATGGCTTACCATCCACCTGTCACAGCGTCCGCGTATTGCCGATATTCGCTACCACGGTGTAAAGAAGTCGGAACGTGAAGACTTGGAGAACAAGTTGGGATTGGTAAAGGGAAGCCAGATTACCCCGAACCTCATTAACCGCGCCAAGACATTGATTAAGCGTTACTTTGATGATAAAGGCTTTAAGAATGCCGATGTAGTTATCACCCAAAAAGATGATAAAGACAATAAGAACCAGGTACTCGTTGACGTAGAAATTGACAAGAAGGAAAAGATTAAGGTAAACAGCATTACTTTTGTAGGCAACGAGGCACTGAAAACCTCCAAATTGAAGCGTGTAATGAAGAAAACCAACGAAAAAAACAAGTTGGTAAACACATTCCGCACCAAGAAATTCGTACCGGAGAACTATGACGCCGACAAGCAACTGATTATTGATAAATACAACGAGTTGGGTTATCGCGATGCCCGTATCGTTAAAGACAGTGTATCAAACTTTGACGACCGTACCGTAAACGTATATATTGAACTGGAAGAAGGTGAAAAGTACTACTTGCGTAACATCACCTGGGTAGGTAATACCCTGTATTCATCCGATTACCTGCAAGCCATCCTTCGTATGAAGAAGGGCGATGTGTACAACCAGAAATTGCTGACCGAACGTACCACCACAGACGATGATGCCATTGGTAACCTGTACTACAACAACGGATACCTGTTCTATATGCTCGACCCGGTGGAAGTTAACATTGTAGGCGACTCTATCGACCTGGAAATGCGTATCATGGAAGGGCGCCAGGCTACTATTAACAGGATTAAAATCAATGGTAACGACCGTTTGTACGAAAATGTAGTTCGCCGTGAGCTGCGTACCCGTCCGGGACAGTTGTTCAGCAAAGACGATTTGATGCGTTCCATGCGTGAAATACAACAGATGGGACACTTCGACCCCGAAAACATCAAACCGGATATTCAACCGGACCCGATGAACGGTACCGTAGATATTGGTTATGACCTTGTATCGAAGGCCAACGACCAGGTAGAATTCTCGGCCGGTTGGGGACAAACAGGTATCATTGGTAAGTTGAGTTTGAAGTTTACCAACTTCTCATTAGCCAACTTATTGCACCCGGGCAAGAACTACCGCGGTATTCTGCCGCAAGGTGACGGACAAACGTTGACTCTGAGCGGACAAACCAATGCCAAGTACTATCAACAGTACAGTATTTCGTTCTTCGACCCCTGGTTCGGAGGTAAACGTCCCAACTCATTCTCACTGTCGGCTTTCTACTCGGTACAAACCGATATTAGCAGTCAGTACTACAACAGCGGCTACTATAATAACTACTACAGCAGTATGTATAGTGGATATGGCGGATACGGCTCGTACAATTCAGGAAACTACAACAGCTACGAGAACTATTACGACCCCGACAAATCGCTTAAGATGTGGGGACTCTCGGCCGGTTGGGGTAAACGCCTCAGATGGCCGGATGACTATTTCACTATCTCGGCCGAACTTGGATTCCAACAATACATCCTGAAAGACTGGGCATATTTCTATGTAACCGATGGTACCTGTAACAACCTGAGTTTGAACCTTACGTTGGCCCGTAACTCGGTGGACAACCCGATTTTCCCCCGCCAAGGTTCCGAGTTCTCGTTATCGCTGCAGGCTACTCCGCCGTACTCACTGTTTGATGGTAAAGATTATGCCAGCTATTATGAGAAAGACGGTAGCATAACCACAGCCAACAAGAACAAGTTATACAAGTGGATTGAATACCACAAGTGGAAATTCAAATCCAAAACATATACTGCTTTGAACACCGCCGTAAAGTGCCCCGTATTGATGACCCGCTTTGAAGTTGGTTTGCTGGGACATTACAACAAGTACAAACGCTCACCATTTGAAACGTTCGAAGTAGGTGGCGACGGTATGACCGGTTACTCAAGTTATGCAGTAGAAACCATTGCCTTGCGTGGTTACGATAACGGTTCATTGTCACAATACGGATCGGGGTACGCATACTCCCGTATGGGCATAGAACTGAGATACCCGTTGATGTTAGAGGCAAGTACCAATATTTATATGTTGGGATTCCTCGAAGCAGGTAATGCCTGGACAGAAGTGAAAAACTTTAATCCGTTCGACCTGAAACGTTCGGCCGGTGTAGGTGTACGTATCTTCCTGCCTATGATTGGTATGATGGGTATTGACTGGGCGTACGGTTTCGACAAAGTTAACGGAAGCACAAGTGCCAGCGGAAGCCACTTCCACTTTATCCTGGGACAAGAATTCTAAATGTATTACTTAACATTCAACATGTCATGAGAAAGTCAGTACTATTTATCGTCCTGCTGTTTGCAGTGAGCCTTACAGCCGGAGCACAGAAGTTTGCCTTGATTGATACGGAGTATATCCTGAAAAATATTCCGGCTTACGAACGCGCCAACGAGCAACTGGGCCAGCTATCCAAGCAATGGCAAAGTGAAGTAGAAGCAAGTAACAAAGCAGTACAAGCCTTGTACCAAAGCTATGAGAAAGAGGTAGCTACTCTGCCTGCTGCTCAGAAGAAGAAAAAAGAAGACGATATTATTGCCAAAGAAAAGGCTGCCAAGGATGTGTACATTAAATACTTTGGTCCCGAAGGTGAACTCGCTAAGAAAAGAGACGAACTGATGAAACCTCTGCAAGATGAGATTTACAACGCAGTAAAGGCCCTCTCGGAGCAACACGGATACTCTTTAGTAGTGGACCGCGCCTCGGCCACCAGCGTTATTTTTGCCTCTCCGCGCATCGATATCAGCAATGAAGTTTTGGCGAAATTAGGATATTCAAATTAATTTCATACATTTGCATCCGATAAAACGAAAATAATCAATCAAATAAACAATCAAGTTATGCTTAAGAAAATTGCACTTTTATTATTAATGGTACTCCCGATGGGCGTATTTGCACAAACCTTGAAGTTTGGTCACATTAACTCTTCTGAGGTTATCATGGCTATGCCTGAATATACCAAAGCCATGGACGACTTGAAAGCCCTGGAAAAGAAGTATACCGACGAACTTCAACGTATCAACGAAGAATTCACCAAAAAATACCAAGAGTTCCAACAAGCAGTACAGAAAGATTCTCTTCCGCAGAACATCCTGGAACGTCGTCAAAAAGAGTTGAGCGAAATGGCTCAACGTCAGGAACAATTCCAACAGGAAGCTCAACAAGGTATGGAGAAATCTCAAAACGACCTGATGGCTCCTATCTACCAGAAGTTGGATAAGGCTATCAAGGCTGTAGGTGATGCTGAAAATGCAGTATATGTATTCGATATTGCCCGTACTCCGATACCTTACGTAGGTACACAGAGCGTTGATTTAACTGCTAAAGTAAAAGCTAACCTGGGTATTAAGTAAGAGCTATATTTCAGGTACAAGGAAAGGGGAAAGGAGCTTCAAGCTTCTTTCCCCTTTCTCTTTTCACTACCATACACAGTACCTTTCCGCAAAGTTCCCCGCATAATTTAAAACATCTTTTCGCTAATCAGTCATTTTTTTTTATATGTTTGCATATAAATATATCAAAACAACCCAATAAAAGAATTATGATGACGTACTCAAACAAGATCAACACGTTTCTGCTACTAACAAGCTTCCTGCTTACCTTTGTGGCATGTTCAAGCGACGAAGGCAATGGCAATGATTATTTAACTTTTACTTCCGACGTAGAATTGCTACCTAAAGGTACAGCCCCGGAAGTAGTAACTTCACTCAAAGAACTGACTCTTAAGTTCAACGAACCTATCAGCCAATCCACTTTGGAAAAGAATATCACGATAAGCAAGCTGATTCCCGAAGACGGTTCATTGGAAGATGTCACTTCAACCATGACAATCAGTTTATTAGCGGGAAGCCAGGATATCGTCGTTATCCACCCCAACAACAACCAGGAGTTCGAAGCAGGCATATGCTTTCAGGTAAGTATTTCACAAAATCTGGAATCTTTGGCCTCCCATTTCCTGCAAACTCCATTTGAAGGTTATTTCTACACCAGCAACCTGTTAGCAGAAGTATATCCCTCTAAAAATGAAATCGTTATTATCAGCGATCTGCATTTAGGCGATCCGCGAAGTATCGAAAAAGGGTACTGCTGGTTCATAGATAACAGACCCTATCTGATAGAGTTCCTCGACTATTTGATTGCACATAAAACCAGTATTAAAGCATTGGTTATTAATGGAGACATGATAGATGAGTGGGTAGCCCCTATGGACACCCCCACTTTTGCCGATGCCCAAGGCAACAAACTCACCGAAGAACAGTTTTTTGGAGAAATCGTAAAAGCGAATCAAGCCATCGTCGACAAATTTAAGGAGGTAAAAGCCGCCGGCATAGAGATTGTATATGTACCCGGCAACCATGACATGCTGACTACCGCAAGCGATTTTGATAAGTATTTCGGAAAAGGAGTCATTACGCAGGCACGTGACAAAGCCGGACTGGGCAAATACGAACCTACTTCTGACATTGTGATAGAGCATGGCCATCGGTACGATTTTTACAATGCCCCCGACCCGCTGTCTAATAAGAACATTGACAATGTCACCGCGCAGTCTATCCTGCCTCCGGGCTTCTTTGTTACCAAAGTGGCATCTACCGCCGATTTGGAAAACGCCAACATCCCCCGGGCTTTATACCGCTCCAGCGGAACCTCAGAAGATAAAACCAAGCTCAACATCGATAACAACACCGCTAACCAGTTGGCCTATATTGCCTCTTGGGTGGCTATCCTCGCTAAAAAGCCCGTAAAAAACATGGACGCTCCCATACTTACCGGCATAGACGGCTATACCGGTGAGTACAAACTGTCGGATGTTGTTCCGAGCAAGTCGTATAAACTGTACACTGACACTCACCTCTCAGCCAAATGGGCACAGCGGTCTGTAGCCAATGGAGCCTCTCCCCATGTACCTTTTGCCGAAGCAATTGTTGCGGGAGCCTTTAACTTTGTCTACGAATATTTGGCATACTCTCAGTACTACTGGAATAAAAAGGTACGAAAACAAATCGTTGTATTTGGGCATACGCACGAGGCCGCACTTACCAGAGGTTACGATAACTGCTACATTGACGCTACTTTGTATGCAAACCCCGGCACCTGGATTGATAAGAAGTGGGTAGGCGAAAAAGAACAGCCCCGTACATTTATCACCATTGAGGCACAAGAACTTGATAACCACAGAGGCTACATATTCCCCGAACGTAAGGTGAAGTTACAGCGCTTCCACAGTAAAAACAACATCGAGTTAATCAAGCAAAGAGTTATCTGGAAAAATTGGTAAAAACAAATAGCATGAAACAGTTTCTTTCACAAGCGCCCGGACCTATCGGTGTATTCGACTCCGGATACGGCGGACTTACCATCCTGAAACGTATACGGGAGGCGTTGCCGGAGTACGACTATATCTATATTGGCGATAACGCGCGCACCCCCTACGGCCCCCGTTCGTTCGAAGTGGTGTACGAGTTTACCCTGCAAGCCGTTAAGAAACTGTTCGAAGAAGGATGCCACCTGGTTATACTTGCCTGCAACACCGCCTCGGCCAAAGCGTTGCGAAGCATCCAGATGAACAACCTCCCCGGCATGGACCCGCACCGCCGCGTGTTGGGGGTTATCCGCCCTACGGTAGAGTGCATAGGCGATATTACCCGCAGCCGGCACGTAGGTGTGCTGGCTACCTCGGGAACCATCCTTTCTGAGTCGTACCCGATGGAGATTCACAAACTCTTCCCCGACATTCAGGTAACCGGCGAAGCCTGCCCCATGTGGGTGCCGCTGGTAGAGAATAACGAGGCCGCCGGCGAAGGTGCCGATTACTTCATCCGCAAGCACATCGACCACCTGATTGAGAAAGACCCCGCTATTGATACCGTAATCCTGGGCTGCACGCACTACCCTTTGCTGTTGCCCAAGATAAAGCAGTACATGCCCTCGGGCATTCAAGTTGTATCGCAGGGCGAATATGTGGCAAACAGCCTGGCCAACTACCTGGAGCGTCACCCCGAGATGGATGCCAAATGTACGCGTGGCGGCAGTTGCCTCTTTTACACCACCGAGGCCGAAGACAAGTTTATTGAATCGGCTTCAATGTTCCTGTATCAGGACATTACGGTGAAACGTATCTCGATTGAATAACCCGGCAAGCTCAACCATATTTGCCCGATGTTTGTTAGTATATTATAAGTACATAACTACAAAAAAACAGATGGTATGAAAGAACAAAATGATTCTCAACTGGTAGAAGTATTCACAGGCACCCCCTGGGAAGCAGAACTTATCAAGGGTTTACTCGAAAGCAACGGCATCCAGGCATCGCTTAAAGATGGTATCATGGGCACTTTGGCTCCTTATCTGAGTCCGGAAGTAGGCGTAGTGGTAAATGAGGGCAACTACGAACAAGCCATGGAACTGGTACGTAACCGCGAAATAGCCGAAGAATAGTGGTAGTTTCTTAGCGGAAACAAGGAGTTCCATGCCTTGAAACTGTTTGTTACATTGCCTGAAACTCCTTGTTTCATCCTATGAAACTTAGTAGTTCCACCCCGGAGATTAAAAGTTTCATTTGCCGGAACTGCTGGTCTTGCTCTTGAAACCGGCAGTTTTGCCCTTGAAACCAGCGGTTTATCTGATGAACTGTTGGTTTTATCTGCTGGAACTTACTCATTATAGCTTACTACCAATGGCGAATCCCCCTAAGAATGGCGAATGAATGGCGAATCAAAAAGTGATTCGCCATCGTTTATTTATCAGGTAATCAACGAGGTAAGTCGCAAAAGATGGCGAATGGCGAATCAAATTCGTTTTTTTGCTCATGGAGGAGTATTACTTCAATCATTTGAAGAACAGTGCTGACAAATCGACAAAAATATCTATATTTGCGCTTTCAAATCGTTAGTCAGAATGAAACAAGAGTTTACACGAATAGCCGTAAAGGTAGGAAGCAACGTACTGACACGCCGCGACGGAACGTTGGACGTAACACGCATGTCAGCCCTGGTCGACCAGATTGCCGAGCTTCACAAGGCGGGTGTGGAGATTATCCTCATCTCTTCGGGAGCCGTAGCTTCGGGACGCAGTGAGGTGCGCACGTTGAAGAAGCTCGACAGTGTAGACCAGCGTCAACTCTTCTCCGCCGTAGGGCAAGCCAAACTCATCAACCGGTACTACGAACTCTTCCGTGAGCATGCCATTGCCGTGGGACAGGTACTTACCACCAAGGAGAACTTTGGTACGCGCCGCCATTACCTCAACCAGAAAAACTGCATGACGGTAATGCTCGAGAACGGAGTAATTCCCATTGTCAACGAAAACGATACCATCTCGGTAACCGAACTGATGTTTACCGACAACGACGAACTGTCGGGCCTCATCGCTGCCATGATGGATGCACAGGCGCTTATCATCCTGAGCAACATCGACGGCATTTACAACGGTAACCCCGCCGAACCGGGAAGCAGCGTGATTCGCGAAATTGAACAAGGCAAAGACCTTTCCAGCTATATACAAACCAGCAAGTCGAGCTTCGGACGGGGCGGCATGCTAACCAAGACCAATATTGCCCGCAAGGTAGCCGACGAAGGCATTACCGTTATCATTGCCAACGGTAAGCGCGACAATATCCTGGTTGACCTGTGGCAACAACCGTGCGATACACTCTGCACCCGTTTTATTCCTTCACCCCAACCCGTATCGAGCGTAAAGAAGTGGATTGCCCACAGCGAAGGTTTTGCCAAGGGCGAGATTCACATCAACCAGTTGGCTACCGAGAAGTTGAACTCTGACAGTGCCGTGAGCATCCTTCCCGTGGGTATTACCCGCATCGAGGGCGAATTCGAGAAAGACGACATTGTGCGCATCATCGACTTCCGGGGCAACAGCGTAGGCGTAGGCAAAGCCGGATGCAGCTCCGAGCAGGCGCGCGAAGCCATGGGCAAACACGGCAAAAAGGCCGTGGTACACTACAATTACTTGTACATTGAATAAACAAGAGCGTTATGAATACACTCACTGATATATTTGCCGCTGTACGTACAGCCGGCCGACAAATGGCGGTATTCACCGATGCCACCATCAACCAGGTATTGAATGCCGTGGCCGATGCCGCCATTGCCAATACCGCTTACATCCTGGCCGAGAACGAAAAGGACCTGGCCCGCATGGATAAGAACGACCCTAAGTACGACCGTCTGATGCTGACGGCAAACCGCTTGAAAGGCATCGCCGGCGACATCCGCAACGTAGCCACCCTACCCTCTCCGCTGGGCCGGGTGCTGTCTGAGAGCGTACGTCCCAATGGCATGAAACTGCGCAAGGTAAGCGTGCCGTTTGGTGTGATAGGCGTTATCTACGAGGCACGTCCCAATGTGAGTTTCGATGTATTCTCACTTTGTTTCAAGAGCGGAAGCGCCTGTATCTTGAAAGGAGGCAGTGATGCCGATTGCTCCAACCGCGCCATTGTAAACGTGATACACGGTGTACTGAAGCAGCACAACATCCATACCGATGTGGTAGCCCTGCTCCCGCCCCACCGCGAAGCCACAGCAGCCCTGCTCCATGCCGAAGGGTATGTTGACCTTATCATTCCGCGCGGCAGCAGCAACCTGATAAACTTTGTCCGCCAAAACGCCAGTATCCCGGTTATTGAAACGGGAGCCGGTATCTGCCATACCTATTTCGATGAGTTTGGCGATGCGGCTAAAGGCGCGGCCATCATCAACAATGCCAAAACCCGCCGGGTGAGCGTATGCAACTCGTTGGATTGCGTGGTAGTGCACGAAAGCCGCCTGCCCGACCTGCCCGCGCTTTGCCATCCATTGCAAGCAAGCAACGTAATTATCTATGCCGACGCGCAGGCTTACCGTGCCCTGCAAGGCAACTACCCCGCCGAACTCCTGCAACCCGCTACCGAAGAAAGTTTCGGCACCGAATTCCTGGATTACAAGATGGCGGTTAAGACTGTTTCTTCATTTGAAGAGGCGTTGGGGCATATACAGGAAAACAGCTCCAAGCACAGCGAATGTATCGTTACCGAAGATAGTGAACGTGCCCGGTTGTTTACCTTGATTGTAGATGCTGCCTGCGTATACGTAAACGTATCTACCGCTTTTACCGACGGAGCACAATTCGGCTTAGGCGCCGAGATTGGCATCAGCACCCAGAAACTACACGCCCGCGGCCCCATGGGGTTGGAGGAGATTACCTCCTACAAATGGGTGATTGAGGGTAACGGACAAGTACGAAGCTAATAAACTAATATAGATATACAATGAAAAGATTTACTTGCGTGCAAGACCTCGGCAACCTGAAGTCGGCACTGGACGAAGCATTCGAAATCAAGAAAGACCGCTTTAAATATGTAGAGCTGGGACGCAACAAAACGTTGATGATGATTTTCTTCAACTCAAGCCTGCGTACCCGTCTTAGTACGCAAAAGGCAGCCACCAACCTGGGCATGAATGTCATTGTGCTCGATATTAACCAGGGTGCCTGGAAACTGGAAACCGAACGCGGCGTGATTATGGACGGCGATAAGCCCGAACATATCCTGGAAGCTATCCCCGTAATGGGCTGCTACTGCGACATCATCGGCGTGCGTTCGTTTGCCCGCTTTGAAGACCGCGACTTTGACTACCGGGAAGTAATTATCAACCAGTTTATTCAATACTCAGGTCGACCGGTGTTCTCGATGGAAGCGGCTACCCGCCACCCGTTACAGAGCTTTGCTGACCTGATCACCATTGAGGAGTATAAGAAGACGGCCCGTCCCAAAGTAGTTCTTACCTGGGCTCCGCATCCCCGCGCGCTTCCGCAAGCCGTTCCCAACTCGTTTGCCGAATGGATGAATGCTACCGACTATGAGTTCGTTATTACACACCCCGAAGGGTACGAGCTGGCCCCGGAATTTGTTGGCAATGCCCGTGTGGAGTACAATCAGATGAAGGCTTTCGAGGGAGCCGACTTTATCTATGCCAAGAACTGGGCGGCTTATTCGGGCGATAACTACGGTCAGATTCTGAGCACCGACCGCGAGTGGACGGTTGCCGACCGCCAAATGGCTGTTACCAACAATGCTTATTTTATGCACTGCCTCCCGGTACGTCGTAACATGATTGTTACCGATGATGTGATTGAAAGTGCACAATCGATAGTGATTCCGGAAGCGGCTAACCGTGAGATTTCGGCTACTGTTGTACTGAAAAGAATGTTGCAGGCGTTGTAAAGATAAGTTCACCACAGAGTCACACAGAGTTCCACAGAGTCTTTATTGGCTTTGTGGAACTTTTCGTTTTTATTCATCGTAACTCCATTGCCGTCGGTTTCAACCGACGGTTTAGAAATGGGGAGCGAAGCGACCTTCCTTTGTGGGTTTCAACCCCAGATCTCTGAGTCACAGGACTGTATCAAGCCTGGGGTTAAAACCCACAGAGGTATAAATGATTGTTTGATTGCTTCGCAAACCGTCGGTTAAAACCGACGGCAATAGAGTGCGCTTCCTGATATTACAAAATCAATACTCGAAGGAGTATGTCTTTATGCCGTCGTTGGTATTGAGGCTGAAATAGATATCGACTGTTTCGCCGGGTACATTGTACCGTGATAGGGGAACCGAGAGATATGCCCGCTTGGTGTACGCTTCAAAATCATCGCCGGCATCGTGGTACAGCAACAGGTTTACAAACTTACGGCCGGTTCCTGAGTCGGTACCGGTTTGCAACTCAACGAAGTGAAACAGGTGCTTGCCATCTTGCCCTTTAACCAGCACAATCATGTTGAGGTAATCGCGGCCCATCCAGATGCTTTGCATGCCGGCCGGGTCGGTCTTAACCCCTTCCTTAAAAGAGGCAACAGGTTGCGGAACAGGAGATACCGTCAATGCCAGGCCGTAGATACGGGCTTCTGTACTACTTACTTCCTCATAATTAGAAATAACACGTTTAGTTGTACCCGACTCTATCTTGGAGTTGGAACGGTCTTCAATCACCGTCATAAGTTCGCCTTTATCGGGTAGTACCGAAATTACAGCCCCATTGGCATCCGATTGTGCCGTGAGGAACTCAAACTTCACCGGAGGATATACATAACCATCGTCCTTGCAAGCGTTAAGCAGCAAGGGCAACAGCAACAGCAGCGTATAGGCAGATAGCTTTCTCATCAGCGGGCGGCTAATTGGTTGGTGAGCGGATTGGCATACATCAGCAGGAGTTTCTCACGCAGGAAGGGTTCGTCCTTCGCGGGCAAGTCGATACGGCCGATTTGTTGAGTGATGTAAGCCTCGAAGCGTTGTTGTTCCTCGGGCGTATAGTGCGCGGCAAAGGTGGCGGTGCCTGTCAGGAGGTCGTGCGCTACGTAATTGCCGGGGTACAGGCGGTAGTTACGGTGTATGTGGCGGTCAATCAACGCAGCAATGGCGGTAAACAGTTCGGGTTTGGGCAGCGAACGGTCCACTTGTTGCAGCTCGTCGTTGATACAGGCAGCGGTTTGGAAGTGCACCCGTCCCTTGTAGCCCATCAGTCCTGTTTGCATGTTGGCAAGGTCGTCGGCAGCCGACTTCTTGAAATCTTCAATGTCACGTTTCTGTTGAAACTCCTTTGCCTTAAGGTAGTCGCACGGGTCGTACTCGTACGAGATGGCCAGCGGAGCAATGCGCATGTCCATCAGGCGGTCGATGATGTCGCCTTCGCCACCCATCGCCAACATCTTGAGCACGCTTTCCTGCGTACGGTCATCCGAATCTTTGGCGCGTCCCTCACGTTGGGCAATCCAGATAGACTGGTTTTTTTCCTGAATAGTATAGTGCATGTAACGCGACATGCGTGCCGAAGCTTCAAGCATCTGTCGCATGGTGAGTGCGCGTTGCACAATGAACGATTTGTTGATGCGCACCAGCTTCTTAATCCACGGATAGATAAGCAGGTTGTCGCCAATGGCAATCTCTACGGTATCCATGCCCTGGTCGATGAGCAGGATGGAGAGAAAACCCGAGTCGAGGATGATGTCGCGGTGGTTGGAGATGTAGGTGTACGCCTGCTTCTTATCTGCCGGTACGGTATGGTCCAGCGTAAGCCCGTCGGCATGTTCCTTCACCAGATTCCACAGGAAACTGTAACAGAATGCTTTTTGGAAGTCGAGCTTGGTACGGCACATCCGCATTTTCTGTACAAACAGTTCGTAAGGCAGTTGCGGCAGTGCGCCTTCAATAGCCTTCCGGAATCCCGGATCGGTAATGAGTTCCTCGTAAATGGCAGGCAACTCCTCGTCGTGATACGGACGAATTTCATCAAATTCCGCTGTATTCATGATGCAAACAGATTAGTGAAACTTATTCTCTATAATATCGGTCATTACGTCTTTAATATCCATCCCGGCGGCACGCACCTGTTGGGGGATGAAGCTGGTGGTGGTCATTCCCGGCGTGGTATTTACCTCGAGCAGGTTAATTTTGTTGCCTTCGGTAATGATATAATCGATGCGGATGATACCTGAACAGTTCAGGATATCGTACACAGCCGATGTAAGCGTTTGAATGCGCGTGGTGAGCTCATCGGAGATACGGGCGGGCGTAATTTCGTCGGACTCGCCGTTGTACTTGGCCGCATAGTCGAAGAACTCATTCTTGGATACCACCTCTGTAATAGGAAACACTACCGTCTTCTCTTTTGTTTTGTAGCAACCGCAGGTTACTTCGGTACCGTCCATAAAGGCTTCTACCAGTACCTCTTCGGCTTCGGAGAAAGCTTTCGCAATGGCGGGCTGTATCTGTTCGGCAGTCTTCACCTTGGTTACACCAAAGCTCGAACCACCCAGGCTGGGCTTGATAAAGCAGGGCAGACCAATCTTGGCAACCACATCACTATCACTTACCGACTGCCCTTTGCGCAACAGGAGCGATTCTGCCACCCGCATACCGAAACCTTTGAGGTATTGGTTGCAGGCAAACTTATCATACGTTAGCGCAGCAGCCAGTACGCCACAGCAGGAGTACGGAATGCGCAGCAGGTCGAAATAACCTTGCAGGCGACCGTCTTCACCGGGCGTACCATGAATGGTAATGTAGGCAAAATCGAACACCACCCGGTTTCCATCCAGCAGGAAGCTAAAGTCGTTACGGTCGACGGGCGTTTTACTGCCATCGGGCAGTTGTACTTCCCAACGCAAACCTTCCATCTCGACGATATAGAGGTTGTATTGTTCTTTGTCGATAAAGGAGTATATTCCCTGTGCACTGCGCAAGGAAACTACTATCTCGGAGGTATCGCCCCCGGCAACTATGGCAATGGTACGTTTCATTCTAAATCTCTGTTACTTACATAGCCCCGCCACCGCTCGATGAGTTGCGTCATATCCTGTGGCAACTCCGAGGTGAAGTTCATTTCTTCGCCGGTAACCGGATGCACAAATCCCAGGGTAAGGGCGTGCAATGCCTGTCGCGGGCAGGTGTCGAAGCAGTTGTTTACGAATTGTTTGTATTTACTAAAATGGGTTCCCTTCAGTATTTCGTGACCGCCGTAACGTTCGTCGTTAAAGAGTACGTGGCCGATATGTTTCATGTGTACGCGGATTTGGTGCGTGCGTCCTGTTTCGAGGATGCACTCTACCAAAGTTACGTAACCTAAACGTTCAAGTACACGGTAATGCGTAACGGCGGGCTTTCCCTGTTCGGGGTCATCGAGCACGGTCATCTGCATGCGGTCGCGTGGGTTACGGCCTATGTTACCGGTTATGGTTCCTTCGTCGTTCTCAACCACTCCCCATACCAGGGCGCGGTACTTGCGCTTGGTGGTTTTGTTGAAGAACTGCAGTCCCAGGTTGGTCTTGGCGTCGGGTGTTTTAGCTATCACCAGCAAGCCCGAGGTATCTTTGTCAATACGATGCACCAGCCCCACGTGCGGGTCGTTAGCGTCGTAATCAGGGTTATCTTTGAAGTGCCAGGCAAGAGCGTTTACCAAAGTACCGGTGTAATTGCCGTGTCCCGGGTGTACTACCAGTCCGGCAGGTTTGTTAACCACCATTACATACTTGTCTTCGTACACAATGTTGAGCGGAATGTCCTCGGGAATGATTTCGTTTTCGTAGCGGGGACGGTCCATCACGATGGTAATTACGTCCAGCGGCTTCACCTTGTAGCTGCTCTTCACGGGTTTGCCGTTAGCCATTACGTAACCGGCATCGGCTGCTTTCTGGATGCGGTTGCGCGAAGCGTTCGTGAGACGGTCGAACATAAACTTATCCACCCGCATCATGGTTTGTCCTTTGTCTACCACCACGCGGAAGTGCTCATACAGTTGGGCGTCATCGCCTACGGGCTCTATGTCGTCCACTTCATTCTCCAGGTCGTCGGGCAACTCCTCTATCATCTGTATTTTGTTTAAAACCACGATTCTCCTTCGGCGTGTGCGGGTGCAGGTGCGGGGGTATCATCGCCTCCTGCATCGAGGGTACTTTCTTCTTCCTGTTGTTCGGCGGTGCCGTTACCTACCATCAGGGTAAGTGTAGCTCCCAACGGAACTTTATCGCCGGGGCGCAGCACGGTACCGTTGTACTTCACACCGTACACCCAGTCTTTCTCGCCGCTCACCTGTTGGTTCTCGGCAAGTTTAAAGCCCGAAGCCAGTATTTTGGCTTGCGCCTGGCGTACGGAGCTATTGTCGGCCACATCGGGCACGGCACGCAGCGGAATATTCAGGGTGTTGATGGTAAGGTATATCATGCGGCCTTCCTTCACTTTTTGTCCGGCAGCCGGATTCAGTTCCAGGATTATACCTGCGGGTTTGTTCTTTACGTAACTGGAATCGGTTACTTCGCATTGCAATCCGCGGTTGCGGAACATCATCATGGCTTCGGTTACGTCCATACCTTTTACATCGGGTACCTCTACCGCTTCGCCGTGGCGGGTATATATATCGAGTCCTTTAAGTGCAATGAGCAGTACAACAACGGCAGCTACTACCATGCCGATGATGTTGGTCCAGAAGAATTTATTGCCTTTGAATGAAAAGAATTCCTTGATAGTCATAACGTACAAAATATTAATCCGGGTCAAAGATACAATTTTCGACAGATAGTGTATGCTTCGGAAAGCATATATTTCCTGACAAAGCAGGGTATTTGAGCTTGTTTTTGTCAAGAGCAAGTTTACAGATTATTAACAGGCAATAAACGTTTTCAGGTTTCATGGGCTGAAACGGAAGGATTAGGCGCTCATCCGTACGTTTCATAGGATGATATCGCGATATCATCCTATGAAATTCAGTTTTGAAACCTTGTAATCAGGAAAAGGTCGTCATCTTTTTACGAAACTTCACCAACTTTCCGGAAAAGTTGGTGAAAAGTGAGGTGAAAGTTGGTGAAGTTTGAGTAGAATTTCGCAAGCGGATACAAAAAAAGGAAGCGTGTGGCTTCCTTATATGGGGTGTAGTATAAATTGAACCTACTTTATCATTAACGTTACAAATATAGTACTTTTACAACACAATAGCAAGCATGCGCTTCATTTTTTTGGCGTAAACCGACGGCTCTTCTTACAAAATTTCTACTTTTGCATTTCATCTTTAATATACAAACATCATGGAACAAACCATCAAAGAACTGTTTAAGGAATTGGGAGCCGACTTGTGCGGCATTGCCCATGTGGAGAGGTTTGCCGAAGCACCTCACGGTTTTCACCCCTGCAATTTGTACAACGATTGCAAATCGGTAGTGATGTTTGCCAAACGCCTGCCGCGCGGAGCGGCCCAAGTATCGCCACGACTGCTGTACAACCATGCGAATACGCTTACCAAGAACGAGGTAGACCGCATTGCCTACGAAGCCGCCCTCTTGCTTGAAACCCGTCTAGGTTGCACCGTGGTACCGCTTCCTTGCGACAGCCCCTACGAGTATTGGGAGACGGACACCCTCACGGGTAAGGGGCTATTATCCATGCGCCACGCCGCCGCACTGGCAGGGCTGGGCACATTAGGCAAGAGCAAACTGCTTATCAACCGACAATACGGCAGTTTTATCACTCTGGGCGGGGTGCTTACTAACCTCGAGTTGCAGTCGGACCCGTTGGCAGAGGAAGTGTGCCTGCCGGGTTGTAACCTGTGCCGCAAGAACTGTCCTACGCAGGCGCTGAATGGCGAATCAGTCAACCAAACGTTGTGCCGTCCGCATACATACGGAACCAACGGCCGCGGCTTCGATGTAGTACATTGCAATACCTGCCGTACCATTTGCCCCCGCGCTTTGGGAGTGAAGCAGTAACGAAGACCATAAGAAAAAAGGAGTATAACCACCGGGGTTATACTCCTTTTCAATTTCTTCACTACAAGCAATATTATGCTTTGCGTCCGTTGTATTCGTCAGAAACAGTTAATTTCTTTCTGCCTTTACCACGACGTGCTGCCAATACTCTGCGACCATTAGCCGACGCCATTCTTTCACGGAAACCGTGTTTGTTCTTTCTCTTTCTGTTAGAGGGTTGATAAGTTCTCTTCATTGCTGTATATGTTTTATGTTATTATTCTACGTAACGGGCTGCAAAAATAGAGACTTTTTTTAAATTAACCAAGCGATAACGCTTTTTTGCATCAAAGTTTTTGGCTTTTTTGCTGATTTAGATTACTTTTGCACCCGGAAATGAGTTTCCCTACCCCTTTGATTAATCAATAATCATAAAATATAAAAGAGAAAAAGTATGGCTACTACAGCAGACATCAAGAATGGTATGTGTATCGATTTAGACGGTCACTACTACTTCATCACTGAATTTTTGCACGTTAAACCGGGTAAAGGCGCTGCGTTTGTTCGCACCAAGATGAAAAGCGTTACTACCGGACGTACCCTTGAAAAGACATTCAACGCCGGCGTAAAGATTGAAGAAGTTCGCATCGAACGTCGCCCGTACCAATACCTGTATCAGGATGATATGGGATATAACTTCATGAACCAGGAAACATTTGAGCAGATTTCTATCCAGAAAGACCTGATTAATGGCGTAGAGTTCCTCAAAGAAGGCTTTGTGGTTGAAGTAGTAGCTCACGCCGAATCGGAAACAGTTCTATTTGCCGAAATGCCGGTAAAAGTTCAGTTGCTCATTACTTACACCGAGCCGGGCTTGAAAGGTGACACTGCCACCAACGCAACTAAACCTGCTACACTGGAAACCGGTGCTACCGTACGCGTTCCGTTGTTTATCAACGAAGGCGAAACCATTGAAGTTGACACACGCGACGGTTCATACGTTAGCCGTGTAAAAGCATAAGTCAACGGGGAATTACACAAATCTTTCCCGACAAAACAGCTTCCATTTCTCTGTTCGCCCATTGTGAGGCGTTGAGAAATGGAAGTTTTTTTGTGCCCGTTTGTGAAAATAAGGTTTATATTTGCATCTATAAAATTGATACACCATGCGTTATTCCGTCATTATCCCCGTGTATAACCGTCCCGACGAAGTGGACGAGCTCTTACAAAGCCTCACCGCCCAATCGTTCACGGACTTCGAAGTGGTTATTGTCGAAGACGGATCGACTGTACCTTGCCGTGAAATAGCAGAACGGTATGCCGGACAATTAACGGTACGTTACTTTGAAAAACCTAACTCGGGGCCGGGACAGACACGTAACTTCGGCGCCCGCGAAAGCCGGGGCGAATACCTTATTATATTAGACTCGGACGTGATTGTCCCGCCGGGATACTTCGCCGCCGTAGAAACGGAACTGCAACGTCAACCCGCCGATGCCTTCGGCGGTCCCGACCGCGCACACGAATCGTTCAGCGATTTGCAAAAAGCCATCAACTACTCCATGACTTCTTTCTTTACCACCGGGGGTATTCGCGGTGGTAAGCAGAAGATGGATAAGTTCTACCCCCGTAGCTTCAACATGGGCGTACGCCGCACGGTATACGAAGCTCTGGACGGTTTCTCGAACATGCGCTTTGGCGAGGATATTGATTTCAGCATCCGCATCTTCAAGGGCGGATATGCCTGCCGCCTGTTTCCTGAGGCCTGGGTATTCCACAAACGCCGTACCGACCTGAAGAAGTTCTTCAAACAGGTGCACAACTCGGGCATTGCACGCATTAACCTGTACAAGAAATATCCGGAATCATTGAAGCTGGTGCATCTGCTTCCGGGCCTGTTCACCCTGGGCGTAGCTTTCTTCTTAGTGGGAAGCATCTGGTGCCTGTATAGCCTGCTGCCGCTGTTACTCTATGCACTGCTGGTATGTACGGACTCCGCTATACAAAACCATAGTCTGCGTATCGGCATCTACTCCATAGCCGCCTCTTACATTCAATTGATTGGGTACGGAACAGGCTTCTGGCGTGCGTGGTGGAAGCGCTGTGTACTGGGAAAAGATGAATTTGAGGCTTTCCGCAAGAACTTTTATAAGTAAGATATTATTCACCACAGAACTTTAAACTAAACAATATGAGAGAAACGAAATTAACCATCCCCCAATGGGCAGAAGAAGACCGTCCGCGCGAGAAAATGATGAGTAAAGGAGCCGAAGCGCTGAGCGATGCCGAACTACTTGCCATCTTGATAGGTACAGGCAACAAAGACGAAAGCGCCGTAGAACTGATGCGACGGGTGCTGGCCTCCTGCGATAACAACCTCAATGAACTGGCCCGATGGGAAGCACATCACTTCCATCGTTTTAAAGGATTTGGCCCGGCAAAAAGTATTACCATCATGGCAGCACTGGAAATAGGCAAACGCCGCAAACTTCAAGAAGCCAAAGAGCGAACTACCATTCGCTGCTCCAACGATATTTACAACCTCTTTCATCCCCTGTTGGGCGACCAACCACAGGAAGAGTTCTGGATACTGCTCCTTAACCAGGGCTGCAAAATCATTGACCGCATACGCATCAGTACCGGAGGCATTGACGGTACGTATGCCGACATACGTACCATTCTGCGTGAAGCCTTGTTGCAACGGGCTACCCAACTGATACTGATACATAACCACCCTTCGGGGAACAACCAGCCCAGCCACGAAGACCGCCTGCTTACCCAACGCATTCTCAAAGGAGCGCAAACCATGAACATCTCCTTAACCGACCATGTTATTATTTGTGACGGGAAGTTCTTCAGTTTTGCCGACGAGGGACTACTCTGATTGAATTTATTACTATATTTGTAGAATATTAGAACGATTATGGCAAATTTTGAAATAGAAGAAAAAATAGTATCCATGCTCAAAACGGTGTTCGACCCGGAGATTCCGGTAAACATCTACGACCTCGGCCTCATCTACCGCATTGAGGTAGGCGATAATGGCGAGGCAGTTATTGACATGACGCTTACAGCCCCCAACTGTCCGGCGGCCGACTTCATCATGGAAGATGTGCGTCAACGCATTGATTCCATCGAAGGAATTACATCGACCACCGTAAATCTGGTGTTTGAACCCGAATGGCACAAAGACATGATGAGCGAAGAAGCCAAACTGGAGTTGGGTTTCCTTTAATGTATCTATAAATATCTGCGCATGAAGAACATCTACTTTCTGTCTGACGCGCACTTGGGTTCGCGGGCCATTGAACACGGCCGCACACAAGAGCGAAGGTTGGTAAACTTTCTCGATAGCATCAAGCACAAAGCGTCTGCCGTGTATTTGCTGGGTGATATGTTCGACTTTTGGTACGAGTTTAAACTGGTAGTTCCTAAAGGATACACCCGTTTCCTCGGCAAACTGTCTGAACTGACCGACATGGGTGTGGAGGTACACTTCTTCATCGGCAACCACGACATCTGGTGCGGCGATTACCTGACCAAGGAGTGTGGGATGATTATTCACCGCGAACCGCTTACCACGGAGATATACGGCAAGGAGTTTTACCTGGCGCACGGCGACGGGTTGGGCGATCCGGACAAGAATTTTAAGATGCTGCGTTCCATGTTTCACAGTCAAACGTTGCAAAGACTCTTCTCTGCCATCCATCCGCGTTGGAGTATGGAACTGGGACTGAGTTGGGCCAAACGCAGCCGCATGAAGCGCGCCGATGGTAAAGAACCCGATTACATGGGTGAAGATAAGGAGTATCTTGTACTTTATAGCAAAGAGTATCTTAAAAGCCATCCCAACATCAACTTCTTTGTGTACGGGCACCGGCACATTGAACTTGACCTTACGTTAAGCGCCACCGCACGGGTTACCATCCTGGGCGATTGGATTAATTTCTTCTCCTACGCCGTGTTCGATGGAGAGAACTTCTTCCTGGAAAACTTTATTGAAGGCGAAACACAAGTATAACCAAAAACAAATAAAACATGAAAATAAAAGCATTATGTAGCTTTTTGCTAACATTACTCCTACTCACAAGCTGCTACAAAGAAGACTCCGAAGAACTTGGTTCATCAAACCCGCTTCATGGAACCTGGATAGCCGAACAAGTGGACGGAAAAGAAATACTGACCAACGATAAATTTGTATTCTTCTTTGCCGAAAACACCCAACATATACACGCCCACCTCTACTATACCAACCAGGGTGCTGAATGGGCGGAGGATGTATGCTACTTTGAAATCAAAGGGAACACGGTATCTATCAGCGGTGCGTATACCAACGGAAAGAATATTTCCATTCAATCTACCTACGCCTTGCAAGGTGACCTGCTACACATACAGGTAGAGAAATATATATACGATGGAACAGAGATGCCCGCCTATATACACAAGTACGTGCTGCGCAAAGCAACCGAGAATCTATACGATAAGCTTATAGGAATCTGGAAAGGAGGCTCTACCACCCCGGGCATGATTGGTAAATACGATGCTTACTGGAGATATAACAAAGGAACCGTAGGCACCTTTGATTACAAGTACTTTGACGAGGAAAAGCAAGCATATGTTATCAAAGAAGACAACGACGGGCACTTCTATCTGTACGGCAACTTATTGGTAACCACCTATAACAACGACCTCCAACAAGGAACCAAAGGAAAAGAGTGCGAAAGTTGGATGATTACTACCGACGGCATGCACATGGAATGGGTAGGGCGCCGGGAAAATAACACAACCATTAACTTCTCTTTGGATAGAGTTACCTCTTCGGACTACTAACCGGCACAAACAAAAAGCAGCCCACTGAATCGTTTTCATTCAGTAGGCTGCTTTTATTTTATATAAGACCGATTAATACTTGCCGGCTTTGGCAATACGCTTCGGAATATCGGTATTATCCATCTTACCATTAAACAGCTCGGAACCGGCACCGATGGCATACACAGGCACATAACCGGCAGAGTGACTGGAAGTAGTCCAACCTATCAATGCAATTTGGCTCATAACCTCTTTAGCACGGGCGGCCAACGGTTCGCTCTTGGAGTACATGCTTTCGGCAGCTACTCCTTTATTTTGTACAAACGAAATTTCGAATTCATCACGCAGTGCACGTTCTTGTGCCCAGGTTAACGGCAACTTCGTCCAGAATCCCAACTTATCACTCAAATAAGCCTTGGCTTCTTCCCAGGTTACATGGTTGTTTTTAGCTTTGCGCAGTTCATTTAAACCGGCAGAGAGCAAATCTAAAGACATGGTTTGATTAGCCAGCGCTTTCAGGTTCAAAGTATAACCTTTGATACCTAAGCCCAAGCCTCCGGTTTCATGGTCGGCAGTTACTACGATGAGAGTTTCTTTCGGGTGTTTCTTATAGAACTCATAAGCCACCTGAATGGCGCTGTTGAAGTCTACTACTTCATTGAATGCCGTAGCAGCATCGTTGGCATGGCAAGCCCAGTCAATCTTACCGCCTTCTACCATCAGGAAAAACCCTTTTTTAGCATCCTTAGTCAGGAAGTTAAGAGCGCTCTCGGTAATCTGAGTCAGCGTAAGGTCGTCGGCTTTACGGTCGATGGCATACGGAATGGCACCGGGGTTCTTACCATCTTCCTGAATAAGAATCATCTTCTTGGCAGTTGCAACTTTGGCTTTGTAATCATTATATCCTTTAGCCAATACATAGCCGGCTTCTTCGAACATAGGGAATACACTGGCAACCGTATCGCCTTTGTGGGTAACGAATGGTTTCAGGAAACCACCTCCTGCATAAAAGTCGAAATTAGCTTTGGGAAGGTCGGTTGCAATTTCGTAATACCAGTCGCGTTCTTCCTGGTGTGCATAGAAAGAGGCAGGGGTTGCATGGTCAACACTTACACTGGTTACCACACCTACCCGTTTACCGGCTTTCTTGGCTTTTTCGGCTACCGACTCTACCGGTTGTTTGTTAATATCTACACCGATGGCGTCGTTGTATGTCTTCACACCGGTTGCCAATGCCGTACCCGCCGCCGAAGAATCGGTAATCGAGTTGGTAGCAGCAAAGGTAGTAGCCACGGTAGCCACAGGGAATTGGGTAAACAGCAACGGTTGCGTACCGATGCGGTTCTCGTTCTTCTCGGCTAAGTACATCTCGGTACCATTCACCTGGTTCACTCCCATTCCGTCGCCAATAAAATAAAACACGTATTTGGCTTGTCCATTGGCAGCAACAGCCAGTAGCACAAAGAATAAAGAATAGATAAATCGTTTCATAATGATAGTTTTAAATAATTTATAACAAAGATAATAGAAATAAAATCGAATAGCCCAAAAGTTGCATGAATATTGTATTAAAAAATACGGGACGCCCTTTTGGAGCGCCCCGTATTAAGAAATTAGTTGTTTGTCTTATTTTTTAAGGATATCCATTGTATCCGATGCAATAAGCAGTTCTTCATCGGTAGGAATAACCACTACCTTCACTTTTGAATCGGGAGCAGAAATCAGAGCTTCTTCTCCACGAATCTTGTTCTTTTCAAGGTCGAGCTTCACGCCCATGTATTCCAATCCTTCGCACACACCTTTACGGAATGAAGCCTGGTTCTCGCCCACACCACCGGTGAACAGGATTACATCGACACCACCCAATGCAGCCGCATAAGCGCCTACATACTTCTTGGCACGGTAGAAGTACATCTTCTCGGCCAACAAGGCTTTGGGTTCGCCTTTGGCAACGGCATCTTCCAATTCGCGCATGTCACTCGATGTACCAAAGATACCCAACACACCGCTCTTCTTGTTAAGCAGGTTAGAAACACCTGTGGTATTCAAGCCTTCTTTATCCATGATAAAGGTTACGGCACCGGCATCGATGTCACCACTGCGGGTACCCATCATCAAACCTTCCAGCGGAGTAAGCCCCATTGTTGTGTCGATACATTTACCATCTTTAATAGCCGAGATAGAACCACCGTTACCAATATGACAGGTAATGAGGCGCATGCCTTCGGCGGGCATATTCAGGTATTCGCACACGCGTTGCGACACATAGCGGTGTGAGGTTCCGTGGAAACCGTAACGACGGATGCCATACTTCTCATACAAATCATAAGGAATGGCATACAGGTAAGCATGCTCGGGCATAGTTTGGTGGAAAGCCGTATCGAATACACCCACTTGCGGAACCTTCGGAAGGATGGCTGTTACAGCATTCACACCTTTCAGGTTGGCGGGATTGTGCAACGGAGCCAGGTCGTTACAAGCTGCAAAGGCATCGAGTACTTCCTTATTGAGCATTACCGACTGACTGAAACGTTCGCCACCATGCACCATACGGTGACCTACGGCATCAATCTCGTCGAGCGACTTGATAGCACCGAACTCTGCGTTAATCAGTGTATTGAAGATGAACTCTACACCTACCGTGTGCTCGGGTACATCTTTTTCCAATACTTTCTTTTCACCGCTGGGCAAGGTAAGTTTCAGGAACGAGCCCTTTAAACCGATACGTTCAATACCGCCTTGTGCGATAACTTCTTTTTGCGTCATGTCAAACAGCTTGTACTTGATAGACGAGCTGCCACAATTCAAAACCAATATCTTCATTTTATACGTTATTTTAGTTTGCGTTCCGGGCAGCAATAGCCTGGTTGGCAGTGATGGCAATCATTCTGTAAATATCTTCAATGGAGCAACCGCGTGACAAGTCGTTCACCGGACGGGCAATACCTTGAAGGATGGGGCCGATGGCTTCGGCATGTCCCAAACGTTGTACCAGTTTGTACGAGATGTTTCCTACTTCCAGGCTTGGAACGATGAGTACGTTGGCTTCGCCGGCAATCTTTGAATCCGGTGCTTTGCTCTTTCCAATACTCGGAACCAAAGCTGCATCGGCTTGCAATTCGCCGTCGAGCAACAAATCAGGAGCCATTTCTTTGGCAATACGCACAGCCTCAACTACCTTATCAACCACTTCGTGCTTAGCCGACCCTTTGGTAGAGAAGCTGAGCAACGCTACTTTGGGTTCGTCAATACCGGCAACAGCTTTGGCAGTTTGTGCAGTACATACGGCAATCTGAGCCAACTGTGCAGCATCGGGAACCGGAGTTACGGCTACGTCGCCCATCACGAGCAATCCATTCACACCATAATCGGGTGCTTTGGTAAGCATGAGCATCGCTCCCGATACACAAGTGATACCCGGCAAGGTCTTGATAATCTGCAACGCCGGACGAAGTACGTCACCGGTAGTGTTGCAAGCACCCGCCAACTGACCGTCGGCATCGCCATTCTTTATAATTAAACAACCCAGATATAACGGATCGAGCACCAACTGGCGAGCCTGTTCAATCGTCATCCCCTTGCTTTTACGAAGTTCGAACAGCAACTGTGCATATTCTTCTTTCTTAGCATGGTTAGCAGGGTCGATGATGGTAGCCATACCGATATTACCCAGGCCCCACTTCACGGCATTACGGATAATCTCTTCCGGGTTACCCAACAAAATAAGGTCGGCAACACCATCTGTCAAAATTTGATTGGCAGCTTTCAAGGTGCGTTCTTCGGTTCCTTCAGGAAGAACGATGCGCTGGCGGTTAGCTTTGGCGCGCTCTACAATTTCGTTAATCAGATTGATCATGATATTTTATCTATTTTTATGTGTATAATCTCGGTATTATTGTTGAATCGCGCTGCAAAAGTAACCAATTTTGCAATACCGACATTACAAATTTGGGTATTTTTTATGTAATAATTGATTCTTTACCTATACAATTTGAGCGGGTGCTTCATTTGCGCTGTCATACATTTATATCATAAAGTTTAATCTTTGTTTAAGGAGGATTCCGTTTTGCAACTATTTGCCTACTTTTGCATCCTATTCCAAAAAGATAGTTGCTTATGATACGTCAATGTGCCATCCTGTTTGGTTGCCTGGCTTTGGGCGAATTAATTGTTTACCTTACAGGGATTAAACTCCCCTCGAGTATTATTGGGATGTTACTGCTCACTCTCTTTTTAAAGGTGGGTATCGTAAAGTTACACTGGGTACAAGGCATGTCCGATTTCCTGGTTGCCAACCTTGCCTTCTTTTTTATTCCTCCCGGGGTAGCATTGATGCTTTACTTCGATATTATTGCGGCCGAGTTTTGGCCTATCGTAGTTGCTTCGGCAGTAAGTACCTTGTTGGTGCTTGTTATTACCGGATGGGTACACCAACTAACACGTAAATTGAAATGAATTTCTTATCTAACGAATATTTCCTGCTTGCCGGCACGTTTGCACTCTTCTTCTTAGCCAAATGGTTACAAAAGCGTACGGGATGGTTACTGCTGAATCCTATTTTGCTCACCATTGCTGCTATTATCATCTTTTTGAAGAGCACCGGCATCAGTTATGAAACGTATAACCGGGGCGGGCACCTGATTGAATTTTGGTTAAAGCCTGCCGTAGTAGCATTAGGGGTACCCTTGTACCTGCAACTGGAATCCATCAAGAAGCAGCTATTACCTATTTTCTTGTCGCAGGTAGCTGGTTGTGTGGTAGGAGTAGCTTCCGGAGTGCTCATAGCCAAGTGGATGGGAGCCTCGCAACAAGTTATCCTTTCATTGGCGCCCAAATCGGTTACCACGCCTATCGCCATGGAAGTAACCAATGCCATAGGAGGTATTCCTTCGTTGACGGCTGCCGTGGTGGTTTGCGTAGGTTTACTGGGTGGTATTCTCGGCTTGCAGATTATGAAGTTTACCCATGTGGGCAGTCCCATTGCGCAAGGGTTGTCGTTGGGAACAGCCGCGCATGCCCTCGGCACTTCGGTAGCGATGGATATCAGCAGCAAGTACGGGGCATACGCCAGTTTGGGACTTATCCTTAACGGCATTCTCACTGCCCTGTTCACTCCAACAATTCTTCAAATCTTAGGCATTATCTAACAAATTGGCATTATCTTTGTTATTAGAATGTTGTAAACACGAATAATAACAAAGAATTTGTATGATTACCTTTAAAGATATTACGCCGGAGGACCGGGAAACCATCACCGCATTTACCCTTCACAGCATCCATCAGAATTGCGACCTCGCTTTTGCCAACCTATGCAGTTGGCGATTCTTGTATGACACCAAGTTTGCCATTATCGACAATTTTCTTGTATTCAAGTTTTGGGCTGATGGCGAACTGGCTTACATGATGCCCATTGGCGAGGGCGATATAACCCCTGTACTCCAAACTATCATGGAAGATGCCCGGCAAACGGGACAACCATTCTGCATGTTAGGCGTGTGTCCCTGTCTCAAAGATAAATTGGAAGAGCTTGCACCGGGGCGGTTCAGCTTTAACTCCGACCGGAATTACTCCGATTACATCTACCTGCGCAGCGACCTCGCCAGCCTGAAAGGCAAAAAGTTCCAGTCAAAGCGCAACCATATTAATAAGTTTCGCAACACTTATCCTGATTACGAATACACCCCCATTACTCCCGACCGTATTCAGGAGTGTTTGGAACTGGAAGCCGAATGGTGCAAGGTGAACAACTGCAACCAGGAAGAAGGCACCGGTAATGAACGGCGCGCGCTGACTTACGCCCTGAACCATTTCGAAGAATTGGGACTTATGGGAGGTATTTTGCATGTCAATGGAAAGATTGTGGCATTTACCTATGGCAGCCCCATCAACGGAGAAACTTTTGACACACATGTAGAGAAAGCCGACACCAGCATAGAAGGAGCGTATGCCATGATTAATTATGAGTTTGCCAACCACATTCCGGAACAATACACCTACATTAACCGCGAAGAAGACCTCGGGCTGGAAGGGCTACGAAAAGCCAAGCTGTCATATCAGCCTGCCATTATTCTGGATAAGTATATGGTATGCCTGCAACAACAACCGGTAGCCCCTGTTAAATGGTAATCTGCCATGAAAGAGAAAGTAAAAGCTTTATGGAAACTCTGCTTCACCGACAGTGATTCGTTTACCGACCTCTATTTCAGCCAACGGTACAACAACGATATAAACATTGCCATTGAAAGCGGCGAAGAAGTAATATCTGCCCTGCAAATGATTCCCTACCCGATGACCTTTGCCGGACAAGTAGTACAAACGGCGTATGTATCGGGAGCCTGTACCCATCCGGATTACCGGAATAAAGGAGTGATGCGGGAGTTGCTGGGACAGACATTTACCCGCCTGTGGAAGCGAAACATCCCAATCAGCACCCTTATCCCGGCCCAATCGTGGCTGTTTAATTATTATACACGCTTAGGATATGCCCCGGTATTTCGTTATACCCGGAAGAAGGTAAACGGCGAAGATACCGCATCGTCACTGGGCACACTTGTTATACACACCACCCAGTTCAACGAAAAGCATTACCAATACCTGCAAAAGAAGTTAGCAGAATTGCCATGTGCCATACAACATACAGCCGATGATTACAAGGTAGTACTCCAAGCACTTGCCCTGAGCCGGGACGCCATGTATGTAGCCTTGCAAAACGATAGGATTGCAGGACTGGCTGTAGTTTGGAAAGAGGAATATTCCGTATTGGTAGATACGTTCTTTGCCGAGAACAAGGCTGCGGAGAACAGTTTGCTTTACCATATATATAAGGTAACCAAGCAAAGCGACATTACCGTAATGCTCCCCTCCAACCGGGAAGGAATATCGTATGCAATGGGGATGATACGCATTGTATGTGCTAAGGATGTACTGTCACTGTATGCCGCTGCCCATCCCGAGATGAGTCTGGACTTTGAACTAATCGACAAGCAGCTTTCCGTGAACAACGGTTATTACCGTATTATGAACGGACAGTGTTACCGCAGCGATCTTCCGGACAATCCCGTCGCTCCACGGCTCACCGTGGAACAACTTGCCCAAAAGCTTTTTGCTACAGACTGCCCCTATATGGGTATGATGTTGAATGATTAGATGTTCTTGACGAGCAGACTTTCCAGTTCTTCTCCACTCAGGCGCAAGTAGAACTGCCCGCGATAGGCTACCGAGATAGAGCCTGTTTCCTCGGATACAATGATGGCATGGGCATCCGACTGTTGGGAGATTCCCATAGCCGCCCGGTGACGAAGTCCTAACTCTTTGGGAATATCCAGGTCGTGCGATACCGGCAGGATACACCCGGCTGCCTTGATTCGCTTCTTACTGATTACCATCGCCCCGTCGTGCAACGGACTATTCTTAAAGAAGATATTCTCAATAAGCCGTTGGTTTACATTGGCGTTAATCACCTCGCCCGTACGTATTATCTCGTCCAACGGCACATAGTGTTCAATCACAATCAAGGCTCCCACCTTCTGCTTACCCATACTGATGCAAGCCATTACAATGGGCAGAATATCTTCGTGCTCTACCTTCTCTTCCTTGTTACCGGTAAGAAAGCGGATTAACGCATTGGCATGCCGGTGCGTGCCCAGGGTTAGCAGGAACCGTCGTATCTCATCCTGAAACAAGACGATGAGCGCCAGCACTCCAACACTTACCAGTTTATCGAAGATGGAACCCAGCAGACGCATCTCCAACACCTGCGATACCACCAACCAAATAAGGATAAACACCAGGATACCGGTGAATATGTTGATAGAGCCGGAAGCCTTCATGAGTTTGTACGTATAGTACAGCAGGAATGCAACCAGCAGAATATCAATAAAATCTTTTATTCCAAAATCGAGAAAAGGCACGTTCTATCTTTATTTAAATTTATTATCTTAATGCGTTAATTGCATCACTATCTTAACAGCTTCTACCGCCTGGCGCACATCATGCACCCGGAGTATATGAGCTCCTTTCTGCAAAGCTACCGTATGCAGTACCGTAGTACCGTTAAGAGCTTCCTGCGGAGTGGTATCCAACAACTTATACACCATCGACTTGCGCGAAACACCTACCAATACCGGTAACTCAAACACAGCAAACTCCTGCAAGTTGGCCATCAGTTCGTAGTTATGCTCCAGTGTCTTGCCAAAGCCGAAGCCGGGGTCGAGAATCAAATCTTTCGCCCCCAGGTCGCGCAAACGTTGCACCCGTTCGGCAAAATAGAGGAACACCTCCTTTATCAGGTTGTCGTACCGGGGAGCCTGTTGCATGTCCTGCGGTGTACCTTGCATGTGCATCATTATATAAGGAACCCCCAAAGCAGCCACTGTTTCAAACATCCGCGCATCCATACTTCCGGCAGCAATGTCGTTAATGATGGCTACGCCATACTCTTCCACACACATCTTTGCCACATCCGCCCGGAATGTATCTACCGAGATTACCGCCTCCGGATGGTTACGGGTAATCACTTCCAACCCCTGGCGTAACCGTTGCATCTCTTCTGCCGCCAGTACCACTTCGGCTCCCGGACGTGAAGAGTAAGCCCCGATGTCGATAATGGAAGCTCCTTCGTCCAGTATCTGCCGGGCGCGAGTGGCGATATCCGCCTGAGTCTGCATCCGGCTTCCAGCAAAAAAAGAATCGGGAGTTACGTTGAGTATACCCATTACCTGCGGTACCGACAAGTCGAGCAACTGTCCGTTTACATTCAGGTAATAAGGAATAGAAGAAGGTATTTTCATACGCTTTCCGGTTTGATTCCTGCAAATGTAACGAAATTATCTAACCTTTTGCCCAATTATGCAGGATTTTAAAGTATATTTGTCCGTGTTACAACATCTCAAAAGATTAAATAATGAAACTCTCTACCCTCTACCGCATCTTCCTGGACTGTTCGGGCGTAACTACCGACAGTCGCACCTGTCCTGCCGACTCTTTGTTTATTGCCCTAAAAGGTGATTCGTTTAACGGCAATGCGTTTGCCGCCAAAGCGCTGGAAAGCGGATGCGCGTATGCTTTTATAGACGAACCCGAATATGCCGTAAAAGGCGACTGCCGTTATGTGGTGGTAGACGACTGCCTGGATACCCTGCAACAATTAGCCAATTACCACCGCCGACAATTAGGCACGCGCATTATTGGCATCACGGGAACCAATGGGAAAACAACCACCAAGGAACTGATAGCCGCCGTATTGCAACAGAAATACCACATTCTTTACACACAGGGCAACCTCAACAACCACATCGGCCTGCCGCTTACCCTGCTTCGCCTTACCGCCGGGCATGAACTGGCTGTTATCGAGATGGGCGCCAGTCACGAAGGAGAGATTAAATTGTTGGCAGAGATTGCTGAGCCCAACTGGGGCATCATTACCAACGTAGGTAAGGCACATTTGGAAGGATTCGGCTCGTTCGAGGGTGTGATACGTACCAAAGGAGAGTTGTACAACTTCCTGCGTAACCGGGAGAATCCGTTGATTTTTCTGCACAGCGACAATGCTTACCTCAACGAGATGGCGGCAGGAATGCCTGCTATTACTTACGGCGAACAGAACACCCCGGATGTTTGGGGACAGGTTACAGACAACACCCCCTATCTAACCTTTGCCTGGAAAGAAAAAGGGAGTGATACCACCCACAAAGTTCCCACCCGGCTGATTGGCGAATATAACTTTCCCAACGCACTGGCTGCCGTAACCATTGGCCGCTACTTCGAAGTTCCTGCCGACAGGATAGATAAAGGACTGTCCGAATACACCCCGCAGAACAACCGCTCGCAACTGAAAGACACGGGGCGTAACACCCTGATTATCGATGCGTACAATGCTAACCCCACCAGCATGATGGCTGCCTTACAGAACTTCCGCAACCTCACCGCCCCACACAAAATGCTTATTCTGGGCGATATGCGCGAACTGGGTTCCGACAGTGCCGCCGAACACCAAAAGGTTGTTGATTTCTTACAGGAAAGCGCGTTTGAAGAAGTGCGTTTGGTAGGTGAGTCCTTTACCGCCGCCAACCATCCGTACCGTACGTACAGCGATGTACAGCAATTAATTGCCGAACTGGCAAACGAACAACCTGCCGGATATACCATTCTTATCAAAGGTTCCAACAGTATCAAATTAAGTACAGTCGTCGACTCTCTTTAAGTTTCACCGGGCGAAACAAGGAGTTCCAACAGGATGAAACAAAGAGTTTCAAGCGATGAAACCAACTGTTTCAAAGGATGGAACACTTTGTTTCAATGCATGAAACTAATCTACTGTTTCATTAAACGGGGAGCCAGCACGTAAACAGCAAACAAACTTGCCAGCAAAGCGCCCGATGCATTGGCTGTTAAATCTAACCAATCGCCGCCGCGGTACGTGGTGGCATACTCCTGCAACAACTCCACGCAACCGCTAAACAGTACCGGACATACAAAGGCTCCTATCCACCCATGCCACAATGGTGCTTCCACCTTACGGTGTGCCCGGAAAAACTCCAGCCACAGCATGCCCGACATACCCAGGTACATACATACGTGCACAATCTTATCTATACCGGGTATCTTATTTAAATCGGTGCTGGGCGGCTTAAAGAACGACAGATAGATTACCACTGCGATAATGAATAAAGAAACCGGGTATTTCTTGATATAATACAGTATTTTCATTTTTCAATAATTAAGCAGCAAATATACAGAACTTTTTTTTACCTTCGTTTGTTCCCAAAGTAATTAGTCTAAATACCATGTTAAAAACAACTATATGAAAAAATCTGAAAGAGCCAATTTTGGCAGCAAATTAGGAGTTATTTTGGCATCAGCCGGTTCGGCGGTGGGGTTAGGCAACATTTGGCGGTTTCCTTACGAAACCGGTAAAAACGGAGGAGCTTCCTTTATTTTGATTTATCTGGCTTGTGTTCTTTTGATGGGAATCCCCATTATGATTGCAGAATTTACCATCGGTCGCCATTCACGGGCCAACACGGCTGCCGCTTACCGGATATTAGCTCCGGGCACACAATGGAAATGGGTAGGGCGCATGGGCGTACTTGCCGGATTCCTCATCCTATGTTATTATAATGTAGTGGCAGGATGGACGTTGGAATATATCTACGAAGCCGCTACCAACCACTTTGCAGGAAAAGGACCCGCCGACTTCCAGGCCGCCTTTGTTTCATTCTCTTCCAACCCGTTTCGCCCGGTACTTTGGTTAGTCGTTTTCATGACTGCCACCCATCTTATCGTAGTTAGAGGGATAGAGAAAGGCATTGAAAAGGCTTCAAAGCTTATGATGCCCGCCTTATTCGTCATCCTTCTTATCTTGGTGGGCTGTGCCGTATCATTACCTAATGCAGAGAAAGGCATTGAATTCTTGCTAAAACCCGATTTTAGCAAAGTAACCGGTAATGTATTTCTTAGCGCCATGGGGCAGGCGTTCTTCTCACTCAGTCTGGCTATGGGATGCTTGTGTACATACTCCTCCTACTTCAGGAAAGACACCAATCTGGGTAAAACAGCTCTCAGTGTAGGAGCAATCGATACAGCCGTTGCCATACTTGCAGGCTTCCTGATATTCCCTGCCGCCTTTTCGGTAGGCATCCAACCCGATTCGGGACCAAGCCTCGTTTTTATTACGCTACCCAACGTTTTCCAGCAAGCCTTTAGTGGCGCACCTATTCTGGCTTATGTGCTTTCGGTATCGTTCTATATACTTTTAGCCATGGCAGCATTAACAACCACCATTTCTAACCACGAAGTAGTTACCGCTTTCCTGCACGAAGAATTCAAGCTCACCCGTAAGCGGGCCGCCCTGCTGACAAGCACCGCGTGCGTCACCCTGGGCATATTCTGTTCGCTCTCGTTTGGGCTAACTAAGGATTTTACCCTATTCGGTTTGAGCACATTTAATTTGTTCGACTATGTAACGGCTAAAATCATGCTGCCTGCAGGAGGACTGTTGATATCCATCTTTGCCGGTTGGTACTTAGACAAAAAGATTCTTTGGGACGAGATTACCAACGAAGGTTCCATAAAAGTACCTGTGTACAAGTGCATTGTGTTTATTCTGAAATTCATTGCGCCCATTGCCATTGCGCTGATATTTATTAACGAGCTGGGATTATTGTAAGTCATGAGTTGGAAGGATTTCTTCTATTACACCCACAGCGAACGACTGGGAATCGGCGTTTTAATAGGAGGAATCCTTGTAACAGTTGCGCTCTGCTTATGCTTACCTGTACAGAATGCGGAGTGGGTATCTGCCAACGAAGAGTTTGAACAGGAATACACCGCATTCATCGCATCGGTAAAGCAACAGGAAACCGATAGACATACGGAAAGTTATACACCCCGCTTTCAGGAACTAATTCCGGAATCTTTCGACCCGAATACGGCAGACTCGGCTTGCTTTGTCCGCATGGGACTACCCGGATGGATGGCACATAATATCCTGAGGTATCGTGCCAGGAGCGGCGTATTCCGTAAGAAGGATGATTTCAGGAAGATATACGGACTTACCGCGGAGCAATACGCTACATTGCAACCATACATCCGCATAGCCCACCGCTTTGCACAGCGGGACACATTGACGGCAGACACCTCTCGCACCGAACAAATCGGCACCTTTGAACGCGCTGTTAAATACCCAGCAGGCACCGTACTTGATTTAAACATGGCCGATACCACCGAGTTGAAGAAGATTCCCGGCATTGGCAGTTATACGGCACATCGTATTGTTACATACCGTCGGCAATTAGGTGGATACCACACGGTAGAACAACTGGACGACCTCCGTTTGCCAAGCGACAGCCTGCACCAATGGTTTGTAGTTACACCCGGGCACACCCGGCCCCTCAACCTGAACCGGGCAAGCATCGAGCGCCTCAATGCCCATCCGTACATCAGTTTCTATCAAGCCAAAGTAATTGTGGAATACCGCAGTAAGAAAGGAAGATTGCACAGCCTGCAACAGCTCAAACTGTACGAAGAGTTTACGCCCAAGGACCTTGAGCGCTTGCAACCTTACGTCTGCTTTTAGATTTTTCCGTCTACCATGTGGATGGTACGGTCGGTGATACGCGCCAGGTTCTCATCGTGGGTTACAATGACAAATGTTTGCCCAAAGCGGTTGCGCAGGTCGAAGAACAGTTGGTGAAGTTCCTCTTTATTCTGTGTATCCAGGCTGCCCGAAGGTTCGTCGGCAAGAATTACTGCGGGGTTATTAATCAAGGCGCGGGCCACGGCTACGCGTTGCTTCTCACCGCCGGACAGTTCGTTGGGTTTGTGCGAGGCGCGGTCGGCTAAGCCCATGAATTGTAATATCTCCTCGGCACGAGCGGTTGCTTCTTTATCGGAAACACCTGCAATGAAAGCAGGAATCATCACATTCTCCAAAGCAGTAAACTCCGGTAGCAGTTGGTGAAACTGGAATACAAAACCGATGCGCTTGTTACGGAAAGCAGAGAGCTCTTTCTCACGCAGGCGGCTTACCACCGTTCCGTCAATGGTTACCGTACCCGCATCGGGCTCGTCGAGTGTACCCATAATCTGCAGCAGGGTAGTTTTCCCTGCGCCGCTGGGGCCTACAATGCTTACTACTTCGCCCTTACCTATTTGCAGGTCGATTCCTTTCAGCACTTGCAACGAGCCGAAGCTCTTGGTTACATTCTCTATCTTTATCATGGCTTTCTAAATTCTTTTGATTACGTATTCTGCCAAGTAACAGCCAAACACGGCAGGCATATAGCTCACCGTGCCGCAAGTGGACTTCTTATTCATCTCGTCCTCGGTTAGTATAACCGCTTTCGGGTCAGCTTGTTCGGTGCTGAATACAACAGGTACTTTCCGTTTTACACCCATCTTCTGTAACCGCTTGCGCACAGCTTTGCTCAGTCCGCAGTGGTAAGTATCGGCAATATCGGCAAACCGTACTTGGGTAATATCACTTTTGGCCCCCGCCCCCATGCTCGACACAATGCGGATGCGCCGTTGCAAGGCATGGTATATCAGGAAACATTTGGGACTTAGCGTATCGATGGCATCTATAATGAAGTCGTACTTAGCCGCATCGAGCAGTTCAGGGATATTCTCGTCTTTCAGGAATATCGGCAGTACGGTAAGTTGTATCTCCGGGTTAATCTGACGGAAGCGTTCGGCCAATACCTCGGCTTTGGCGCGCCCAATGGTACTGTGCAACGCCGGTAACTGACGGTTGATATTGGTGGGTTGCACGGTATCGGCATCTACAATCGTCATACGCCCTACCCCGGCGCGGCAAATCATTTCGGCAGCATACGCCCCTACTCCGCCCAGGCCTACCACCAGAACATGTGCAGCTTCCAGGCGGTGCATCTTCTCTTCGCCCAACAATAATTCGGTACGTTGTTTCCAGTTTGTTTCCATCAATTCTTCTTAAACCATTTATAGAACCACTTGCCTACTTCTTCGTAGCGCGACGAATCGTTTTGGTGGCGCGGGTCGGAGAATGAAACCATATCCTGCGGGTCGCCCGACTGATCGGGGTAAAGCACCACCAAACTATTATTGGAGAAGTATTTAGAGAGTTCGAGCGGCAAACGTTCAAAGGCAGGGTTATACGAGATAAAACCGCGGCGGGCACTGACAATAATCAGCAGATGGTCGTAATTCACCTGTCCGGTAAGCATCAGCAGGTCGTCCCAGGAATCCATCTTGACAAACTCGGCACGCACTGTTTTATGAGTCTTGTTTACATATCCTTCCATGTACTGCAAGGTTTCCGGATGTGCATGGAACTGCACCCGGCAACCTAACTGTGAGCCCATGCGGCACACACGTTCCAACCATTTGAAGAAGCCCACTTCGAACTCCGCTTTGGGAGGTACCGCCACAATAATGCGACGTAAGGTATTTACAGGCATCAGGCACTTCACAATCATAATCTGTTTGTGTGTTCCTTTAAGCAGGTTCTCGGTAAGCGAACCAAAGAAGGAATCCACCAACGTCATCTTACGGTGCAAGCCAATCACCACCTCCGAAGCATCGTACTCCTTCACCGTATGGATAATACCCGAGGCAATATTCAAATCGAACCGCGCCACTGTATGCACCGTAACATCGGCCGCCGCCCCTACCATCGCCGTGCGTTCCAGGCAACGTTTGCCCTGCATCAGTCGCGCCTCGGTGGCATTGCTATCGTTGGTTACACTGAGTGCTGTCAGCCCGTTCTTGCGTTTCGGGTCTTTCATTACCAAAGCCAGCCCCACCAAGATTTCTATGGTTTCCGGGTTAGCTACCGGAATCAGGATATTCTCTTCTTCCTTCTTCTGAGGCTGGCTGCCGAAGAACTCTTCGCGCACCGCCATCTTACGGGAGGCATATTCGGTTACAATGGAACTGATGATACAGGTAAATAGAATCATCACCACCGTACCATTGAGCACATCGTCGTTCAGCAACGGCACTCCGGGCGACACTTCGATACTGTGTCCGATAAGCACAGCCGCCAACGTAGCCGCCGCCTGCGCATTACTCAGCCCAAACATCATGGAACGCTCGTACCGGTGCATTTTGAATGCCTTTTGGGTAAAGAAGGCGGCCAACCACTTACTGAATGTAGCTACCACCGTCATCACCACTGCCACCTTCAGCGCTTCACCACCGGCAAAGAGGGCATGCACGTCGATAATCATACCCACCCCAATCAGGAAATACGGAATAAAGAGGGCGTTACCTACAAACTCCAGGCGGTTCATCAACGGCGACACATGCGGAATGAGGCGGTTAAGCACCAAACCCACCATAAAAGCGCCCAAAATACCTTCGAGCCCTGCTAATTCTAACATGCCACCGCCTAAGAACATCATGCCCAGCACAAAGGTAAACTGCATGATGTTATCCTCGTACTTGCGGAAGAACCAACGGCTGATGCGGGGGAAGAAGAATATAATAAAGAAGCATACCACCACGACCTTCACCGCAAGCAGTATCCAGAATGTATGGTTCAGTTCGCCCCGGTACATTCCGGCAATTACTGCCAAAACAAGTAATGCCAAAGCTACCGTAAAAGCCGTACCGCCGATGGAAATACTGACACTACGCAAGCGCGCCAGCCCGTACCGGCTTACAATGGGATAGGCAATCAGTGTATGCGAGGCATACATACTGGCCAGCAGAACAGACGTCGTAAGGTTATAATCCAAACACTCCATACTGCTCCATATACCCAGAATCATCGGGATGGAGAAAGTAAGCACTCCGAAGATAAATCCCTTAAGGCGGTTCTGCTTGAAGTCTTCCAAATCCATTTCCAGCCCGGCCAGGAACATGATATAATACAAGCCTACCTTGCCGAAGAGTTCAAAGCTACTGTCGCGCTCCAGGATATTGAAACCATGTTCGCCAATAACTACCCCCGCCAGAATCATGCCGATGATATGCGGAATGCGCAAACGCCCCAACAGGATGGGGGCAAACAAGATGATGGTTAAAACCAGGAAAAATACCCAGGTAGGGTTTGTTATCGGAAAATGTATATTAAAGTCGAACCACTCCATACTTCTCGGTGTTTTGGGAATACACTGCAAAAATAAAGAAATAATTATCAATAATATGGCAATTTGTTCTAATTTTGCAGCCGAATATCGACTATTCGGCAGAATAGCAGATAGATTGATGTATTTTTATTTATCCAAAAACAAAAGAAAAAAGATGAAAGTAGCTATTGTTGGCGTAAGCGGAGCGGTGGGACAGGAGTTCCTGCGCGTGCTCGATGAAAGAAATTTTCCGTTGGACGAGTTGGTTTTGTTCGGTTCTAAACGTAGTGCCGGTACAAAATATACTTTCCGCGGTAAACAGATCGAGGTAAAACTCTTGCAACACAACGATGACTTTAAAGGGATTGACATTGCTTTTGCATCGGCAGGTGCCGGAACCTCGAAAGAGTTCGAACAAACCATCACCAAGCATGGTGCGGTGATGATCGACAACTCGAGTGCCTTTCGCATGGATAACGATGTACCTTTGGTAGTACCCGAGGTAAATGCCGAAGATGCCAAAGACCGTCCGCGTGGCGTGATTGCCAATCCTAACTGTACCACCATCCAAATGGTAGTGGCACTGAAAGCCATCGAAAAGCTTTCTCATATAAAAACCGTGCATGTGTCTACCTACCAGGCAGCCAGTGGCGCCGGTGCAGCAGCCATGGACGAGTTGTACGAACAATACCGTCAGGTATTAGCCGGCGAAGAAGTAACCGTAGAGAAGTTTGCTTACCAGTTGGCATTCAACCTCATCCCCCAGGTAGATGTGTTTACCGATAACGGTTATACCAAGGAAGAGATGAAGATGTACCACGAAACCCGCAAAATTATGCACTCGGACATCAAAGTAAGTGCTACCTGCGTACGCGTACCGGCTTTGCGCGCCCACTCAGAAAGCACTTGGATTGAGACAGAACGTCCTATCTCGGTTGAAGAAGCCCGCGAAGCATTTGCCAACGGCGACGGACTGGTATTGATGGATAATCCTGCCGAAAAGGAATATCCCATGCCGTTGTTCCTCTCAGGCAAAGAGCCTGTATATGTAGGCCGCATCCGCAAAGACCTCACCAACGAGAATGGCTTGAGCTTCTGGACGGTAAGCGACCAGATTAAGAAAGGTGCAGCACTGAACGCCGTTCAGATTGCCGAATACCTGATTAAAGAAAAGAACGTATAATACGTTAGCATACTAAGTAAAGCGGGCACCTCACGTTTGGGATGCCCGCTTTTTTTTGTACCTTCATGCAGTATTCTTTACATCCCTGCATTTAGTAAAGACGGTTAACCTCTTAAATAAATATTTATGAAGAAAATTATTGCTTTTCCTCTCTATTGTCTATTGTGCGCCATCCCTCTACTGACGGCCTGTGACGACTCTAAAAACACCAATTCATCCATTATCGGGAAATGGGAATTTGCCAAAGCCGTTGACTGGCGGAATAATATTGTTCCCTCCGAAGAGACTATTATCTATGAATACCTGCCCACCGGCGAGATGAATTATTACTTTAACGGAAAAGTTGACGAAACCTACACCACTTACCGCCTGGCAAATGGGCAACTATTCCTGAAGAGCGCCTCTGCCGAAGTGTTCTACGAATGCTCTATCGCAGGCGATTGGATGAGGTTGAAACCCTGGGGAATTCAGCAGGCTATTACCGACAAGCCAACAGTTGCCTGGTTCAAGCGAGTGAAATAAACTCTAATATCACATTTACAAGCAGCCCCACTCAATCAAAGCGAATGAGTGGGGCTGCTTGTTAGAAGAGATATGCTACAGATACTTGCCAAGTCTTAACCTTGTAATTATACCCCGCGACAACATCGGTATAGCATAATTCTACGACACCTGGATCGTTTAGCTGAATAGTATAATTCACACCGATCTGAAGATGATTAATCAACTTTATGCCGCCGCCAACATTTAAGCCTATCTGCATTTTTCTTTTAGACATCCCCCAATAATGAGTACACTCTATATCTTTAGAGAAATTAAAAAAGAAGTCAGGTCCAGCAGCTAGGTAAATGCCACCTATACTTCCTAAGCCTATTATCGTATATTTCAGATTGACCGGAATATCAAGTCCCTGCATTTTCTCGGAAACATCTATTTGGGCGGCGGTCATTTTTATATCTTTTTGCGAGTAGAGTAAAGCGGCATCTATTCCCAGACCAATAAAAGGAATTGTAAACTCCGCCATTGGACCAATAAAGAATCCGGTAGAATTCTCCGAAGATAGGAAGTTTGTTTCAAAACTCATTTTTGACACATTCAATCCGCCCTTCACGCCCCAGTTGAATTGCGCCTGCGCAGGCGTAACCATACACAAACATATGGTCACCAATAAAGCAATGGTTCCTTTTTTCATATATTTTCTAATTTAAAGATAACACAAATGTATAAAACTAATTTAACAAACACTAATGTTTATGATTTTTTGTTATAAACATCCGAAGAATCATATCCTTTAGGTTGATTTATAAAAAAAGAGGTGCCTCCAACGAGGCACCTCCCAAACTAATAGCTATTGACACTATTATTACCAACCCGGATTTTGGGGTTTCAAGTTTTCATTCAATGTAATCTGACCGCTAGGTATCGGATCCAAATAGTATTTCTTATCGAAAGTACGAGTATTTCCTAATGAACCATCAATGTAATTACCAGTTTTAGTAACTTTCGATGTAGGATCGTTCACCACATTAGCACCTAACAAGATATTGGGATATTTACCAGAATCCAGTTTGTCTAATTGATGCCAGCGAACCATGTCCCAGTATCTGTTCCAGTTGTCACACATCAATTCTGTACGACGTTCGCGACGGATTTCCCAAATCAAAGAGCTAACTTCATGGTTATTAGCAGGGTCATCATAACCTACAGCCACCGTTAAAGCAGGTAAACCAGCACGAGTCTTCAACTTATTTATTGTATTATCCAAATCGGCCTGTGTAATTGAACCCAATTCAGCACAAGCTTCAGCATAATCCAAATAAATAACCGACAACCAGAAAAGCGGTGCATGAGTATAGTTCTTTGTTGTGTTCACTCTATTATCGATGGGCATAGTGATATTATCATACTTCTGAATACCGTATCCAGACGAAGATCCAAATGCCAAACTACCCGAACGGATATAGTTTCTGCCTACATAGCAAAGAACCGGGTCAATCGTTTGAGAAAGTCTCTTATCACGCACACTTAACATGTCCGCTATAGACATCTTGTCATCTATTAGCTTAGCTGCATCGTCCTTATCTTTAGTTGTCAACGCCAAAGGCTTTCCGTCTGTAAACAGGTAAGAGTCAAATGCATCCTTTGAAATACCGCTATGTTGCGTAGAACTACTAACATAAGCAACAGTAGAGTGCATAAGAGTAGCAGCATTATACGGTTTGTAGAAAATCATTTCAGGGTTCGTATTCAAGTTTGTTGAGTTATAATTACCCTGATAAGAGTCATTCAGTTTAAATGATTTACCCATGATGTAAGTACAAGCGTCTTTAGAAGCAGTCAAAAACTTTGTTGCTCCTGCAGCATCCGGCGCCGGTTGTCCGTCGGCAGCTTTACGATACTTACGAAAAGTCCCTTCATACAAGCAAATCTCAGCTTTCATTGCATTAGCAACAGCCCGGTTGAAAGTAATCTTTGATGTATTCTCATACATATTCGAGGTTGCATAATTCAAATCGTCCAATACGTTATCCATAACCTTATCACGACTTTCACGGCTTCCATAAATATATCCGTCATCGGTAATATCAAGTGCCTTATCTATCCACGGCAAATCACCATAAGTGCGTGTGAGTTTATAATACTCCCATGCGCGCATTAACCGGGCAAAGCCTTTCCAGTGTGACTTAGCAGCTTCACTCATTGAAGCAATTCCATCAATCTTCTCTAACATAATATTGGCACGTCTTACTTCAACCCAACCATTTTTCCAAGTAGTACTTGATGCCGGTATACTAGGATCCCATTTAGAAAAGGAGTTTCCCACCTGGTCGTCAGACAATGTCCTGAAATAGAAATCACCCGTTGAACCAGCATTGCCATATCCTAAGAAGTTATCGTAGAATTTATTGGCGTACCCATTCACATTGTTTTCGCTCGTCCAAAAGTTATCATTGGAAAACGTATCCAATGGCCCTTTGTCCAAAATACTGTCGCAACCGAAGAGCGTCATCAGCGACACTACGCATAATATATTAATCTTTTTCATATTCGTATTCATATAGTTAGGACCTATTAGAAAGTAACTTGCAAACCAAATGATATTGTACGGAACATCGGATCAGTACGTCCCCAAGTACCATTACCATAGTCATCTGTAGTAGCAGTAGTACCAGCACTTGTATTGACTTCCGGATCCAAAGGAGCATTGCTCTTGTTGATTAACTCACACAAGTTATTAGCACTGAAGTATACGCGCACTTTTTCCATGTATGCTTTACGGCTCAATACCTTAGGTAAGGTATAACCTACTGTCAGGTTCTTGAAGCGCAAGTATGCCATATTCACCAAGTATTTAGTTTGCGGATAGAAGTTATGATTACCGCGATCCAATACGGAGATAGTTCCTTTTGCAGCATTACCCGGGAACATGCGTGGGAAGTAAGCATCGGGGTTGGGGTTTTCTTCTGTCCAATAATCTGTTTGATTAGCATAGATTGCATCGGCACCACGCATCATCGGCATTACAAACGCACTCTGTGTCCACACATCACGTTTACCTACGCCTTGGAAGAACATATCAATATCGAAGCCTTTCCAATCGGCACCTAAACGGAATGAATACTGGTAGCGAGGAGTTGTATTACCAATCACCTTCAAGTCACCATGGTCTTCATCAGTACCTTTACCACCATCTATGACACCATTACCATCCAAATCTTTAAACTTAATATCACCAGGACCAAACACGAAAGAACCTTGATTCAAACCAGCCTGAGAAGCGACACCAGTTTTGTATCCTGTTACCTTGCCTGCAGCATCATAAGTAAAGTCGTCCTTAGTAAAGTATCTTTCTGTTTCGAAGCCCCAAATATCTCCATATACCTTACCTGAATAGTAAGAGTCAGTGGTGATAAGTCTATTATCGTTATCCCATTTAGTAATTACAGTTTGGAAGTCACCAATACTTGCATTGGCGTAGAAATTCACCTGATTGAAGCGATGACGCCAATCAACTGATAATTCCCAACCACGAGTTCTCAACGTACCGGCATTGATTTTCGGAGCATCGGCACCCAATACCTGAGGCAATGTTTGGCCGGGAGCTAACATATCTTTTGTTGTACGTTGGTACCAGTCAAACGATACGTTCAGTTCATTATTTAAGAAGCCAAAGTCTCCACCAAAATCCAACGTTTGAATACGCTCCCATTTAAGGACAGAAGAAACTAATGAAGGCATGTTATAAGACACTACTCTCACTCCACTTGCATCCAGCCAGTTAGGAGTGGTTACCTTTGACAAAGTAGAAATAAACATATTGCTACCTACTGCCTGGTTACCAATTTCACCATAAGAAGCGCGAAGTTTAGCATTGTTTACAATTTTTTTCAACGGAGCAAAATAAGCCGCTTCACTGATTCTATAGCCTACAGAACCTGAAGGGAAGAAAGCCCAACGGTTGCTTGCCGGGAATTTAGAAGATCCGTCATAACGTCCATTCAATTCCAACAACCAGATACCATTGTAATCATAGTTGATACGTCCGAAGTAACCGGCAGCACCCCACTCGTTATGAGAACCTCCTACGGTTTGGTCGCCTGTAGCCAGGTTAAATTCCGGCATGTTCGGGTCTAACAAAGTAGCACGGTTTGACCAATGAGATGAGAATTCACCCTCTTCAGCATTAGCACCTACCATTACATTGAAGTTATGTTTTTTGGCCAAAGTCAATGCATAATTAGCATAGATATTGAATGCGTAAGAGTTATCTCTTTCCGAAGTTTGCTGAACATATGATTTAGCCATTGTTTCCAAATATCCCGGGTCACCACTGATATTTCCACCCCAAGAGTTCCATCCGTATACCGGAAGACCGGCTTGCTTCAGGTCTGTATTCAACACATTGTATGTGTAGTCTACATTCAAAGTTAACCCTTTTGCCAAAGTCGCCTTCAAATAAGCACCTAAACGGGCATATGCATCGGTCTTGTCATAATCACCAGCTTGCTTACGGTAAGCGATATCGTTTTTCATATCCTCACCTTTATAAGTTCCGTACGGGCCAAAGAAGCTACCCCAACGCCATAAGTAAGTATAGGTAGAACGTCTTGTATTAGGACCTACGTAGTGCTTATCGCTGTAGTTAAAACGTCCGCCAACTTCTAACCAATCAGTTACATTGGTTTTAAGATTCACAGTAGCCGTATACTTATTCTGTTTATCCGGATTAAATGTCATAACTCCTTCGTCGTGGTTATAACCTAACGACATGAAATAAGAAGTTTTTCCGCTTGAACCTTGAATCGAAACATTGTGGCTCTGTGAAGGTTTCCATTTACGGAACATAATATTCACCACATCCCAGTCTGCATAAAACATTCCTACACCATCTTTAGTCAGACTGAAGTCATCGCCCAAAACCATTTCACGATAACCAGCCTTCTCACCGTTATGTCTTTTCTTCCAGTCTTCAGCCATAGGAAGCATGTCATCCAACCACATACCGAACAATTCATTGTCCAAACCGGCACGTTTGTTAGCCGCACTCAACGCTTTAATCTGAGTAGGCACATCGGGGTAGTCAGGAAGAACAGTAGGTGTTTCCCATGCAAAATTGTTGGTATAGTTAACAGTTACCTTTTCAGCCTTCTTAGCCGACTTGGTAGTAATTAACAATACACCGAACGCAGCACGGGTACCATAAATTGAAGTAGAAGCAGCATCCTTCAACACCGAGATATTCTCAATATCCTGCGTATTTAAGAAAGTGATGTCGTCCATCGGAACACCATCTACCACGATTAACGGATTACTTTTTGCACTGTTACTCAACGTACCTGTACCACGAATGGTAATGGTAGGTTTTGAGTCGATAGCACCGTTGGTATTCAAAATAGTTAAACCGGGAACAGCTCCTTGCAACGCTTTGGTTACATCCGATTGCGGACGAGCGTCCAACGTTTTGCTTACATCGATAGAAGATACCGCACCTGTTAAGTTGGCTTTCTTTTGAACACCATACCCTACAACTACTACTTCGTCCAATAATTCACTGTCTTCTCTCAGTACCACTCTTAAGTTTCTGCCGGCTTTTACATCCTGAGGAAGAAAGCCTACGAAACTAACTGTTATTGTAGCTCCTGCCTTTGCATTCAATGTAAACTTACCGTCTACATCGGTAATAGTACCATTGGTGGATCCTTTCTCAAGGATACTTGCTCCGATAACCGGATCGCCATTCACATCGACTACCATACCACTTACCGATTGCGCTTGTTGCTGAGTAGCCATTACCTGCGCTTCACCGGAAGCTGTTTGATTAGCCATCACATCACCTGTGCCTACAAATAGGGCGGTGATTGCTACTGCTGCGAGGATCTTATTTTGAATCAGTCCTCGTTTTTTGTGATTTTCACTCATAATAGATTAATTAGTTAATTGATTGAATAGAATTTCTAAAACACAATAGGGGGCGTAAACAGCACACTGTTTATGGGGGATAAAGGATTGTTTTCATACATCAGTATATTAAAAGTTAGAACTATATTCCTTATTATATAAGAGGCACTAAAAAAACGGGGTACATAGGGCGGTGATTTACTGGTCGGAAATCAACCAATAGCAAATATATATATTAATTCAATATCGAGAACATTTATTTAATATATTTTAGATTTATATTTATATATTCACAATTGCCTGCGGAAATCCGTAAGGCATTTCATCTAAAAAGAGAGATATAAAAGGAGATTTTTAGTGCTCTTCAATGTTCATGGCATGGAATTCAATCAAACCATCCATGGGAGTTTCTTCAATTTTATCTAACACCACGTCGAATTCACCCGCTACGCGGCGCAACACATCGGCGTATGCATACGCCACCGAACCTACGAAGCGAATGGGGTAGTTTTTATAGTCGTATTGGCATACATTACGGTTAAAGAAGTTGCGTAAGTTATTGATTAGCATGCGATACACATATTCATCGTCCAAGTAGTCGGCAAGAAAATAAGAGATGGTAGACAGGAAGCGGTTGGGGAAAGGACGGTTGTACACCGACTCCATTACATCATTGGGGGTAATACGGAATTTCTCGAAGAAAGCGTTCGAAAGATGCTTGGGGGCAAGACCCTTCAGCACATCCGCCAGGAAGAGTTTCCCCAGCGCGGCGCCACTGCCTTCGTCGCCCAAAATATAACCGGCAGCACGTACATTACGCGCAATAATTTTACCATCGTAAAAGCATGAATTGGAGCCTGTACCCAGGATACAGGCTATTCCGGGCTCACATTTAAACAAACCACGGGCAGCCGCCAGCAAATCGCTCTCTACCTGGATGGGGGTTTTAAATTGCGCCACGAGCGAAGCGCCCATCATGTTTTTCTTCTCATGTGAGCTACAACCGGCACCATAGAAATGAACTTGTTCCAGTTTCCTTTTGAAAAAAGTCTCGGGTAATCCCAGGCGTACGCTCCGGCTAACTTCTCTACGAGTCTGAAAGAAAGGGTTTAACCCTTCCGTGAACACCCGTTGTATAAGGTGATCATCTTCCACCAAAACCCATTCAGTTCGCGTAGAACCACTTTCTGCAATCAGTTTCATTTCGCATTTTTTTTGATTTGGTTACAAATATATTATATTTTTTGAGCTTTACGCATTTTTAGCACTAAAAATAAAATTTCCAATTACTTTATCGGAAAGCCACAACCTCTTTCGGTCAAAGTCCCACCGGCAATCTATTAGTTTCATTAGCTGAAACTAATAGTTCCATGCCCGGAAACCTTTTGTTCCAACTACTAAAACTAAAAGTTTCATGGACAGAAACCAGTAAGTTTCCTTGCTGATACCGGTAGTTTCGCTCTTGAAACTACCGGTTTTGCTCTTGAAACCAACGGTTTAGCCCATGAACCATTGGTTTCATCTGATGTAACAAACTTATTATAGTTTATTGATAACAATGGCGAATACCCTCAGAAATGGCGAATCAATGGCGAATCAAAAAGGGATTCGCCATCGATTATTTATCAGGTAATCAAATAGATAAGTCCAAAAAGATGGCGAATGGCGAATTAAATCACATTTTATGCTCATGGAGGATATTAAGGAATACATTGGACACCCCATTTGCAAATTATTGATTATAATCCTAAATATATCTAAATAGATGTTTCTGATTTTAAAATTAATCCTATCTTTGCTATTGTTTACTTCTCCTTAAAAGATAATACGTATGAAAAGACTATTTTCCATCACTTTTCTACTCACCCTCACCTTGTTGTGCATGGCGCAGAAGGAACCTGTCAAGGTAGGTGCCGAACTGACATCGGAGTATTTCCCTATATTAAAGAATAAGCGGGTGGCCGTATTTTCGAACCACACGGGAATGATAGGCGACAAGCACCTGGTGGACGTACTGGTTGAAAACAAACTGAACGTAGTGGCCATCTTCTCACCCGAGCATGGATTCCGTGGCGATGCAGATGCAGGTGAACACGTGAAGAGTTCGACAGATAAGAAAACGGGCGTACCCATCTTGTCGTTATACGATGGGGTAGCCGGTAAGCCGAGTGAAGCCTCCATGCGCAAGTTTGATATTTTGGTGGTAGACATTCAGGACGTGGGCTTGCGTTTCTACACCTATTATATATCTATGGCCCGGCTAATGGATGCTTGCGCGGAATTCAACCGGAAGGTATTGATTCTGGACCGTCCCAATCCCAACGGGCATTACGTAGACGGACCTATATTAGATATGAAATACAAATCGGGCGTGGGTTGGTTGCCCATCCCCGTGGTACATGGCATGACCCTGGGCGAATTAGCCCGGATGATTAACGGCGAGCATTGGCTGCCGGGTTCGCGGGTATGCGACCTGACAGTTATCCCCTGCCGCAACTACACGCATCAAACTATGTATCGTTTACCCATACCCCCCTCTCCTAATTTGCCTGATATGAAAGCGATTTACCTCTACCCGTCTACCTGCCTCTTTGAGGCAACCCCCGTTAGTCTGGGGAGAGGTACTTCGCTTCCGTTTCAGGTGTACGGACACCCCAATATGAAAGGATACAGTTACAGTTTTACCCCACGGAGTATTCCGGGAGCCAAAAATCCGCCGCAGCTTAACAAATTGTGCCACGGCGTAAATTTAAGCGGACTTAGTGACGAAGAAATCTGGAAAAAAGGTGTAGATTTGAGCTATGTAATCGATGCGTACCGCAACATGAACATGGACGACCATTTCTTCCGCCCGTTTTTTGAACGGTTAATTGGCGTTGATTATGTACGTAAGATGATTGAGGAAGGCAAAGAGGCCGACGAAATCAAAGCGATGTGGAAAGGGGATGTGGAAAAGTTCCTCGTGCAACGCAAACCGTACCTGCTTTATCAAGAATAATATTTAGTTGTTGTTAGTATGAGTCCTGTATCGATACTGATTACCATTGCGGTGTATTTCATCCTGTTGTTCACCGTATCTTACATTGCCGGGCGCAAGGCCGACAGCGAAGGTTTCTTTGTAGGCAACCGCAAATCGTCCTGGTACGTGGTGGCGTTTGCCATGATAGGTTCCAGTATCTCGGGGGTTACCTTTGTATCGGTTCCGGGCATGGTGAGTGCCAGCGGCTTTGCTTATCTGCAGATGGTGCTGGGTTTCGTTGCGGGACAGTTTATCATTGCCTTTGTGCTCATTCCGTTGTTCTACCGGATGAACCTGGTATCTATTTACGAGTACCTGGAAAACCGTTTCGGAATCTCTTCGTATAAAACAGGTGCCTGGTTCTTCTTTATCTCCAAGATGTTGGGGGCTGCCGTGCGTTTGTTTCTGGTATGCCTTACCCTGCAACTGTTGGTTTTCGACCCGCTCCACCTACCGTTTATCCTGAATGTGGCGGCTACCGTAGCGTTGGTATGGTTGTACACCTACCGGGGTGGCGTAAAGTCGTTGATATGGACCGATTCGTTAAAAACATTCTGCCTGGTGGTATCGGTGGTATTATGTATCTACTACATTGCCGGCGACCTGAACCTGGGATTCAGCGGTATGCTCACAGCTATTAACGACAGCGAACTCTCGCGCATGTTCTTCTTTGACGATGTGAACGACAAGCGATACTTCTTCAAGCAATTCCTGGCAGGGGTATTTACCATGATTGCCATGACCGGGCTCGACCAGGACATGATGCAACGCAACCTGAGTTGCAAGAACTTCAAGGATTCGCAGAAAAATATGATTACCAGCGGTATCTCGCAGTTCTTCATCATCCTGTTGTTCCTTATGCTGGGCGTGCTACTTTACCTGTTTACCGCCAAACAAGGCATACAAAACCCGGCAAAGAGTGACGAGCTGTTCCCCATGATTGCCACAGGCGGTTACTTCCCGGCTATCGTAGGTATCTTGTTCATCATCGGACTGATTTCTTCCGCCTACGCGGCAGCCGGTTCGGCTTTAACAGCGCTTACCACCTCCTTTACGGTAGATATACTGGGGGCGAAAGACCGTGCCGAGTTTGAGTTGGCACGCATCCGCAAGCGGGTACATGTAGGCATGGCAGTGGTAATGGGCGTGGTAATATTCGTTATCAACCTGCTCAATAATACCAGCGTAATCGATGCGGTATACATCCTGGCCAGTTACACCTACGGTCCTATCCTGGGATTGTTTGCCTTCGGTATTTTTACCAAAAAGAAGGTACAAGACAGATTCATTCCATTGGTAGCCATCCTTTCGCCCATTCTTTGCTTCATCCTGCAAAAAAACTCGGAAGCCTGGTTTAACGGATACAAGTTCAGTTATGAACTACTTATTTTCAATGCACTGTTTACGTTTATCGGGCTGTGCATCCTGATTAAGAAAAGAAACAATTAACTTAACACAATAATGAAGGTTATCTATTCGCTTTTATCAGCTTTAGCCGTTGCTTGTCTGCTCCCCCGGACGGCAGCGGCGCAAAGCCTTTCTCCCGAAGTTCGCCAGGAGATAGGCAAGTACCTGACAACTACTGCCCGGCAAGATTTAGCCATCGGGCGTATCAACATCGACTCAGTAGCTGTAGACGGCAAGAAGTTAGTGCTGTTTGCCAATGCCAATTGTGGATACATTCCGTTCCGCGAGGAGAATGTGGCACAGATTTATGAAGGGGTACGGGCGTTGTTGCCTGCCGAGTTGGCCAACTACCAACTGCAGATACGTACCGACCGCCATGCCATTGAGGAGTTAATCCCACTGGCATTACGTAGCAAAAAGGATAAGAAAGCAGAGACATTCAGTAACCGGGTGGACAAGCCGCTGGTTACCCGCCTGTCGGTTCCGTACACCCCCACCAACGGACTACTGAACCGCCACCTCGCCATTTGGCAAAGTCACGGTTTCTACTACGAAGCCAAACTCACCCGTTGGGAGTGGCAGCGGGCGCGTATCTTCCAAACCGTAGAAGATTTATACACCCAAAGCTATGTACTCCCGTTTGTAGTGCCGATGTTGGAGAACGCGGGCGCCAATGTATTGATTCCCCGTGAGCGCGACACACAAAGCGCCGAAGTGGTGGTTGACAATGACGGCTGCCTGAACAACCGCTCCGTGTACTCCGAGCTACCGGGCGACCGTAACTGGCAAACGGGCAGCAAGCCGGGATTTGCCCACTTGCGTGCACAATACATCGACTTTGAGAATCCGTTCAAGGAAGGTACCTTCCGCCAGATAGAAACCATTAAGAAAGGTAACGAAAGCCTTGCCGAATGGATACCCGCTATCCCGGCAAAAGGTTCGTATGCCGTATATGTATCGTACCAAACGGTAGAAAACAGTGCAGACGATGCTCTGTACACCGTATATCACAACGGAGGTACTTCACAATTCAAAGTGAACCAGCAGATGGGTGGCGGCACCTGGATTTACTTAGGTCACTTTACTTTTGAAGCCGGATGCAACGCCGGCGGAAAGGTAACCCTGAGCAACCGTTCGGACAAAGCCGGAAGAATAATAACAGCCGATGCCGTGAAAATTGGCGGTGGATACGGCAATATTGCACGCCGCATCTCCCAAGAGGGCGCTACCGAGAATGTGAAAAGTTCGGATGCCGTGGCTTCGGTTCAGCGTTCTATCCCCCAAGCAGATTACCCGTACGAAACAAGCGGTTACCCCCGCTTTACCGAAGGCGCCCGTTACTGGATGCAGTGGGCGGGTGTTCCGGATAGCATCTACTCCGACAGTCACGGCAAGAACGATTATACCGACGATTATAAAGCACGCGGCAAATGGGTGAATTACCTGGCAGGCGGTTCACCGGTTAATCCCACAGAAGAGGGTTTGCACATCCCGATGGATATGTCATTAGCTTTCCATACTGATGCCGGAACTACCTTGAACGATTCTATCATCGGCACACTGGGTATCTTCCATACGGCAGTTGACAATGGGGTGTATGCCAACGGCACTTCCCGTTATGCCGCACGCGACCTTACCGACCTAATTCAAAGCAACATTGTACGGGATATCCGCACACTGTACGAACCCAAGTGGTCGCGCCGCGGCATGTGGAACCAGTCGTACTTTGAAGCCCGCGTTCCTAAAGTACCTGCCATGTTGCTGGAACTGCTCTCACACCAAAACTTTGCCGACATGCGTTACGGCCTCGACCCTCGTTTCCGCTTTACCGTAAGCCGCGCTATTTATAAAGGCATCCTGCAGTTTGTGTGCTCGCAATATAAAATGGACTACGTAGTACAACCCTTACCGGTTGACCATATGAGTCTGGGGTTTGTAGGCGAGAATGAAATAGAACTATCCTGGCAGCCCGTTGAAGACCCGTTAGAACCTACTGCCAAAACCGAACAATATGTGGTGTACACCCGAATCGGTGAAGGAGCATTTGATAACGGGCGCGTAGTGAAGGGTACCCAATACCGTACGGTTATTCCGGCAGGTGTGGTATGCAGTTTCAAGGTAACCGCCCTAAACAAAGGAGGCGAAAGTTTCCCGTCCGAAATTCTCTCGGCAGGCAAAGCGTTCAACAGTAAAGGTACGGTATTGGTGGTAAACGGTTTCGACCGCATCAGCGCACCCGCCGATTTCGATGCACAGGCCGATTCCATCGCCGGATTCCTGGACCAATTGGATTACGGTGTTCCTTATAAAGAAGACATCAGCTTTATTGGAAGCATGAAAGAGTTCCGCCGCAAGGTACCCTGGATGGACGATGATGCTTCGGGCTTTGGCGACAGCTACGCTACGCACGAAACCATGGTTATTGCCGGAAACACCTTTGATTATCCCGCCGTACACGGAAGTGCTATCCTGAAAACCGGTTACTCCTTTACTTCGTGCAGCGATGAGGCGGTTGAGAGTAAGCAGGTTTCTTTGAACCAGTACAAGTACGTAGACCTTATTCTGGGTAAAGAGTGCCAGACAAAGGTAGGACACGGAAAGATACATCCGTTGGAGTACAAAACGTTCTCTGCCCCCATGCAAGAGGCTGTCACAGCATACTGCCAGGCAGGAGGAAACTTCTTTGTATCGGGTGCCTATGTAGCTTCTGACTTATGGGATAACCATCTTACCACAAGCCAAGAAGCTGACAGAAAGTTTGCCACCGACGTATTGAAATACAAATGGCGGGTAGGACAAGCAGCCAAAACAGGACAGGTAAAGAGCGTAGCCTCACCGTTTACCTCCATTACAGGCACTTACAGCTATTTCAGCGAGTTGAATCCGGATGGCTACATCGTAGAATCGCCCGATGCCATTGAACCCACCGCTCCGGAAGCGGCTACCATTATTCGTTACTCGGAAAACAACCTGAGTGCGGGAGTGGCCTACCGTGGAAACTACAAAACCTGCATCCTGGGATTCCCCTTCGAATCGGTTCGTACCGCCTGTGAACGGGAAGCACTGATGAAAGGCATTTTACAATTCTTCGACGAAAAATAACCAGTTAATAGAAACACCATGAAAAGAATAGTTTTACTCAGTATAGCTTGCATATGTATAGCCCTCCACGCACAGATTGGAGAACGCTTTCGCTTTGCCTTGCTTACCGACTTGCACATTACCCACAGCGGTACCGCCATTGACGACCTCAACGCATCGGTTAACCAACTCAATGCCACTCCGGGGATTGACTTTGTACTGGTAACAGGCGACATTACCGAAGAGGGCGACCGTGCCTCGCTTCAAAAAGCCAAAGATGCACTCGACCGTTTGAAGGTAAAATACTACGCCATTCCCGGTAACCACGAAACCAAATGGAGCGAGAGCGGAGTAACCGACTTTGGAGCCATCTACGGAGGTGAGCGCTTTGAATTTGAACACAAAGGTTTTCTGTTCCTCGGCTTTAACTCGGGCCCGCTGATGCGTATGGCCAACGGCCACGTGGTTCCGCAAGACATCACCTGGTTGAAAGAGGAGCTGGCCAAAGCCGGTAAAGAGAAGCCGGTGATACTGGTTACACACTATCCTTTGTTAGACGGTGATATTGACAACTGGTTCGACCTGGCAGATGCCGTTCGGCCGTACAATATCCGCACTTTTGTGGGTGGACATTACCACCGCAACATTACTCACTCGTATGATGGCATACCGGGTATATTGAACCGTTCGAACCTGCGCGACAAAGACGGAGTGGGCGGATACAGTATTTATGACATTACCCCCGACTCACTCATTGTATACGAACAGAAGATTGGCAAAGAGCCTCAGCGTTGGACGGCTCTGTCACTCACAAAGACCTATTACGGTCCGCAAGGAGCTACCGACAAATACCCCGATTTCTCCGTAAACAACCAATATCCGCAGGTAAAACCGCAATGGTTGGTACAAACAGGCGTAGGCATTTACGATTCGCCCGCCGTATATAAAGATAAGGTATATGTAGGCGACGATATGGGGTTCCTGAGTTGCTATGCTTTGAAAGACGGAAGTAAAGCGTGGACATTCCGTTCGGGCAACCGCATTGTAGGTACCCCGACCGTAGCCGATGGAATCGTGGTATTTGGCTCCGCCGACCGTAACATCTACGGCTTGGATGCCGCCACCGGCAAAATGCTTTGGAAAGTAGAAGCCGCCGAACCGGTATTGGGAGCGGTAGCCATCGAAAAAGGCATTGCCTACGTAGGTGCCAGCGACCATACATTCCGCGCCATCCACATCAAGACAGGAAAGGTAGCATGGAGCTACACCGGAGTAAAAGGATACATTGAAACCAAACCCCTCATTGAAGGTAACAAGGTAATCTTCGGGGCATGGGATAACACCTTGTATGCCTTAGATAAACAAACCGGCAAGGAATTATGGAAATGGACGGGCGGACTGACACGCATGCACTTCTCACCTGCCGCCGTATGGCCGGTAGCTGCCAACGGTAAGGTATTTATTACCGACCCCGAACGCGCTTTGACAGCCATTAACCTGGAAACGGGAGCTACCGTATGGCGTACCAAACAATCGACCGTACGCGAAACCATCGGACTATCGGCCGATAAAAAACAGGTATATAGCAAAACCATGAACGACAGCATTGTGTGTTTCGCTACTGAAGATACTCCCCGCCAGATTTGGGCGTCCAACGTAGGCTTCGGATATGAGCACGCTCCTTCTATGCAAGTAGAAAAAGACGGCATTGTATTCGGTAGTACCAAGGATGGTCTTATCTTTGCACTCGATTCACAAACAGGCAATGTACTGTGGAAACATAAAATAGGTAATTCATTAATCAGTACAGTAGTTCCACTCAGTCGATACAGTGTATTGTTTACCGCTACGGGCGGTGAAGTGGGACTTCTCGTTGCAAGAAATAATAAAAAATAAATAGTCATGAAAAACAAAATCAATTGCTTCATTCCTTACGCAGATGCTGCTCAGGCTACTGCTACCATCAATGGCCTGCAATCATCGGGCTTGGTAGATCAAATTTATTTATTGGCTACCCAACCGGGAGTTCCCGCCCTGCCGGGATGCGAAGTGCTTGTAGTACCCGCCTTGAATTGCAGTGCTGCCATACAGGCTGTTGCCACACACTCAGATGCTACATACACTTTGCTGTACACTAAATACACCACCTTGAGCATGAGCTATTTTGCGTTGGAACGCATGGCACGCTTGGCTGAAGACTCTAATGCCGGCATGGTATATGCCGACCATTATCAAGTGATAGCCGGCGAACAAAAGAATGCTCCGGTGATTGATTACCAATTTGGCAGCCTTCGTGACGACTTTAACTTCGGCTCGGTACTGTTCTTTAAAGCATCTGCTTTGAAAGAGGCAGCCGCCCGCATGAAAGCCAATTATCAGTTTGCCGGACTGTACGACCTGCGTTTGAAACTCTCGCAAAAAGAAGCATTGGTACACATAAACGAGTATCTGTACTCTGAAATTGAGAATGACAACCGCAAGAGCGGCGAAAAGATATTCGATTACGTAGACCCGAAGAACCGGGGCGTACAAATAGAAATGGAACAGGCCTGTACCGAACACCTGAAAGAGATTGGCGGATACCTGGCGCCGGAATTTGAGAAGATTGCTTTTGAAGCAGGCAACTTTGAGTATGAAGCATCGGTGATTATTCCCGTTCGCAACCGTATTCGTACCATTCGCGACGCTATCAGCTCGGTTCTCAAACAAAAAACCAATTTCAAGTTCAACCTGATTATCATCGACAACCACTCTACTGATGGAACTACAGAAGCTATCCGCGAGTATGCAGCCGATGAACGGTTGATTCATATTATCCCCAACCGTAACGACCTGGGTATTGGCGGATGCTGGAACATGGGCGTGCACCACGAAAAATGCGGTAAGTTTGCCATACAGTTAGACAGTGACGATGTGTACAAAGACGAAAAGACCTTGCAGACCATGGTGAACGCCTTCTACGAACAGAATTGCGCCATGGTGGTGGGTACATATATGATGACCGACTTCATGATGAACATGATTGCCCCGGGTATCATTGACCACAAAGAGTGGACTCCTGAAAACGGACGTAACAATGCACTGCGCATTAATGGGTTGGGTGCTCCCCGTGCATTCTACACCCCTGTATTGCGTGATGTAAAGGTGCCCAACACCAGCTACGGTGAAGACTATGCTTTGGGATTGAACATCTCGCGTCGCTTCCAGATTGGACGTGTGTATGAGGTGGTTTACCTGTGCCGCCGTTGGGACGACAACTCGGATGCTTCACTGGACATTGTGAAAATGAACGGACATAACCTGTACAAAGACCGCATCCGTACCTGGGAATTACAGGCACGTGTAGCCATGAATAAGAAATAACAACTATGTCAGCAGCAAACATACAGCAATTACTGGACGAGCAACTCAGTTCCTGGAAACTGGCAAGCGACAATTACCTCGCCTTGCAACAAGTAAAAGTGAAAGAGCTGAACGTAGACGGTACCCGTTACAAGGTACAGTTTAACCCGGCACGCATGGTCTCTTCGGCAGCGAAAGTAGACAGCCAGTCTATCCGGGAGCGTAAATGCTTCCTGTGTGCCGCACATCTTCCGGCAGAGCAAAAGGGAATACCTTTCGGCGGACATTACACCATCCTGGTTAATCCGTTTCCGATATTTCCCAAACACCTCACCATACCGGAAGTACAGCATACCGACCAACGGATACAAAACCGGATGGCAGATATGCTCGACCTAGCCGCATTTGCCGATGAATACGTGATATTCTACAACGGTCCGCGTTGTGGTGCTTCGGCTCCCGACCATGCCCATTTCCAGGCAGGCAACAAAGGGTTCATGCCCATTGAGCAGGATTGGAAGAACAAGGCTACCCAAGTGTTTACGTACCATACCGCCAACTTGTTATACTTAGACGATCCCAACCGCCCTGCATTAGTGATTGAAGCGTGCGACAAGCGGGATGCTACGGAATTGTTCGACATGGTGTATAACGCTATGGAGCTAAAACCCGGTGAAGAAGAACCTATGATGAATCTGATTGCCTGGGTAGACGATAACGGGAAATGGATTGTCTGTATTTTTCCGCGCAGCAAACACCGCCCCTCTTGCTATACAGCCGAAGGAGATGCCAACATCTTAATCAGTCCGGCATCAGTAGATATGGGAGGGGTATTTATTACTCCCCGCGAAGAGGATTTTGAGAAACTGACTGCCCGGAATATAGCCGGTATCTTACAGGAGGTTTGCTTAGACCCCATTGAATTCAGACAGCTGGTACAGCGCATTATTGATAGTGTAAAGATATAATATATGAAAGAGCCAAACGTACATGTAGGTATCCTATCGGGAACGCAACTTGAGTTTGTCCTGTTGACTCCCTACCATGCAGACGGGAAAGAATACCAGGGTTTGCAAACAGTATCGTACCAGGCAGGTAAGATTCTTTGGAATGGAAGCCTGTACAACGAACTATTGTGGGAGCCTGCCGACCCGGTTGCAGGAGCATTCGAGCTAAAGGATGTTATCATCGGGATTAATTTCCATTGGGAACGTAAAGAAGACCAGCGCTTCCAGGGAGCACTGAAGCTGATTGTAGAGAGAGAACAACTTACCGCTGTCAACGTGGTGGGTATTGAGGATTACCTCACCAGTGTAATCTCTTCGGAGATGAGCGCTACCGCTTCCCTTGAATTACTCCAGGCACATGCCGTTATTTCCCGCAGTTGGCTCCTGGCGCAGATTCAGAAAAACAAGAAAGTAGCCGAACAAACTTATACAACCTGCACACAAACTGAAGACGAACTAACACGCTGGTACGACCGGGAGGATCATACCCATTTTGACGTTTGCGCCGACGACCATTGTCAACGTTACCAAGGCATCACCCGTGCATCGACAGCTATTGTGCGCCAAGCCATTGAAGCTACCCGCGGACAAGTACTGATGAGCAACGGACAGATATGCGATGCCCGCTTCTCCAAATGCTGCGGCGGAGCCTTTGAAGAATTTCAATATTGTTGGGAGGAAGAGGCGCACCCTTACCTCTGCAAACAACGGGACAGCAAAACGGAAACCACCCTACCCGACTTACGCATCGAAACGGAAGCCGAACGGTGGATACGTACCTCACCCGAAGCATTTTGTAACACCACGGATAAGAAGATTCTGGGACAGGTGCTTAATAACTACGACCAGGAAACAACTCATTTCTATCGTTGGAAGGTAGAATACACACAGGAGGAACTTTCGCAGTTAATCCTGCAACGGTCGGGTATCGACTACGGACAGATTATCGACCTGATACCGGTAGCACGGGGAACTTCCGGACGGTTAACCAAATTAAAGATTGTTGGTACCCTGCGTACCATGACCATCGGAAAAGAGTTGGAAATACGTCGCACTCTATCTACCTCGCACCTATACAGTTCAGGCTTTGTAGTAGACAAAGCAGATGTTGTAAATGGAATACCCGGAAAATTTATCCTCACCGGAGCCGGATGGGGACACGGAGTAGGACTGTGCCAGATTGGTGCTGCCGTCATGGGCGAACAAGGCTACTTATACAACGACATTCTGTTGCACTATTACATTGGAGCAACCATTGATAAACTCTATTAAAGCATACATACCATGAAAAACGGGAAAACATCACCCTGGGCCTGGATACCCACTCTCTATTTTGCACAAGGGCTACCCTATGTAGCCGTTATGACTATCTCTGTGATTATGTACAAACGATTGGGCATATCGAACACAGACATTGCATTATATACCAGCTGGCTGTACCTTCCCTGGGTAATCAAGCCTTTCTGGAGCCCCTTTGTCGATTTGTTAAAAACCAAACGCTGGTGGGTAACTACCATGCAGTTATTGGTAGGTGCCGGGTTGGCAGGTATTGCCTTTACCATCCCGATGGATTCGTTCTTCCAGTACACTCTGGCTGTATTTTGGTTGGTGGCTTTCAGTTCGGCCACACACGACATTGCCGCCGACGGATTCTACATGCTGGCACTCGATGTACGTGAACAAGCATTGTATGTAGGTATTCGTAGTACTTTTTATCGTATAGCTACCATTGCCGGACAAGGATTGCTGGTAATGTTGGCGGGTGGATTGGAGAAAAACATGTCGGTATCTATGGCGTGGAGTATTACCTTCTACATCCTGGCGGGACTATTCATTGCATTCTTCCTCTATCACACTTACATCCTGCCCAAGCCGGCCTCAGATAAATCGGCGGTAGAGAATGTAACGGCCTCTAACATTTTCAAGGAATTCTTTGCCACCTTTGCCACCTTCTTTAAAAAGAAGCAAGCCGGTATTGCCATTCTGTTTATGTTGTTCTACCGTTTCCCGGAAGCTCAGTTGGTTAAATTGATTAATCCATTCCTGCTCGACCCGATAGAGAAGGGAGGTTTGGGCCTTTCCACAGCCGAAGTAGGATTGGTATACGGAACCATTGGTATCATTGGTTTAACACTGGGTGGTATCATTGGCGGTATCTGCGCAGCTAAAGGTGGTTTGCAAAGGTGGTTGTGGCCCATGGCTTGGAGCATTTCACTTACTTGCCTCACCTTTGTGTACCTGGGATATGCCCAACCGGAGAGTCTGATAATTATCAATATCTGCGTATTCATCGAGCAATTCGGTTACGGATTCGGATTTACAGCTTATATGCTCTACATGATTTATTATGCCGATGGCGAACACAAAACGGCCCACTACGCCATCTGTACTGCTTTCATGGCATTGGGTATGATGCTGCCGGGTATGGCTGCCGGTTGGTTGCAAGAACAAATAGGATACGAGAACTTCTTTATTTGGGTAATGGTGTGCTGTGCTGCTACCATTACGGTATGTGCCTTTATCAAGATTGATCCTAACTACGGTAAAAAGAAGGAGGAAATAGCTCATGAAAAAGAATAACAGATTTATTGTAAGTTTGATATGCGTTGTGTTGTGTGCCGGTATGGCGCAAGCACAGAAAATTACCATAAAGACAGGTATCGAGGTGCTGAAAGAGCAGCAATTCAAGTGTCTGGAAGGAAAACGCGTGGGGCTGATAACCAATCCCACCGGAGTGGATAATCAACTGAAGTCGACCATCGACATCCTGCACGAAGCTCCCAATGTAAACCTGGTGGCTCTGTATGGACCTGAACATGGTGTGCGCGGTGATGTGCATGCCGGCGATAAGATAGAAAGCGGCAACGACCCGGCTACCGGGTTACCCGTCTTCTCCCTGTACGGAAAGACTCGTAAACCTACCCCGGAGATGCTGGAAGGTATTGACGTATTGGTGTACGACATTCAGGACATTGGCTGCCGTTCCTTTACTTACATCAGTACCATGGGAGTAGCCATGGAAGCGGCTGCCGAGAACGGAAAAGAATTTATTGTTTTAGACCGCCCCAATCCGGTAGGGGGACTAAAGATTGAAGGAAATTTAGTAGAAGATGGCTTTTTTTCATTTGTCAGTCAGTTTAAAATCCCGTACCTTTACGGCCTCACTTGTGGAGAGTTAGCATTGATGCTCAATGGCGAGCAGATGTTGGGTAAAACCTGCAGCCTGCATGTAGTAAAGATGAAAGGATGGAAACGCAAGATGGATTACACGCAAACGGGTTTGCAATGGGTTCCTTCTTCGCCACACATTCCACATCCGCACACTTCGTATTTCTATCCGGTATCGGGTATTTTGGGCGAATTGGGATATCTATCTATCGGAGTAGGATATACCATTCCGTTCCAAATGTTTGCTGCACCCTGGATTAAAGCAGAAGAACTGGCCAATCGCCTCAACAACTTACAATTGCCGGGAATTATCTTCCGCCCTATGTATCTCAAACCGTTCTACTCGGTTGGGAAAGGAGAACTCTTGCAAGGCGTACAAGTGCATATTATGGATTATCAGAAGGCTGCTTTAAGTGAAATTCAGTTCCTGGTAATGCAAGAGTTAGCCGTGCTATATCCGGACCGTGCCGTATTTGACCATGCCGATAAAGGGCGGTTCAGGATGTTCGATTTAGTAAGTGGTTCCAAAGAGATACGCGAACGCTTCAGCCAACGTAACCGTTGGGAAGATATTCGCGAGTATTGGTATAAAGATGTGGACAGTTTTCGTAAATTGTCCAAGAAATATTATTTGTACAAGTAATGAATAAGAGAGAAAGCTATGTGGCGTTTCTGCGGGAGATAGCCTCATTTGTTCCGCAAGAGCGAATCTATACCGACGACCTTCGCCGGTTAGCTTGGGGTACAGATGCAGGATTCTACCGTCTGATTCCTCAGATTGTAGTCCGCTCGGATGGTGAGAAGGAGGTAGCTAACCTCCTGATGATTGCTCACCGTTATCAACTGCCGGTAACCTTCCGCGCAGCGGGAACCAGTTTGTCGGGACAAGCCATTAGTGACTCTATACTGATTGTAGCCGGGAAGCATTGGGAAAAGTACCGCATCTCAGACGACCGCGAACAGATTACCCTCCAGCCCGGGCTTATCGGGCAACGGGTGAATGAAATTCTGCAACCTTTTGGACGCAAGTTTGCCCCGGACCCCGCCTCGGTAAAGTCGGCCATGGTGGGTGGAATCGTGATGAATAATGCCTCGGGAATGAACTGTGGTACCCATGCCAACAGCGACAAGATGTTGGTTTCTGTTCGTATTATTCTGTCCGATGGTACGATATTGGATACCGGTAACGAAATGAGTCGCAAGGCGTTTGCCTTTACCCATAGCAAGATGCTGAAACGGATTGAAGCCTTGCGTGACGAGGTACAAAACAACACATTGTTAGCCAACCGCATCCGTCATAAATACTCGATTAAGAATGTAACCGGACTCAACATCCTCCCTTTAGTACAATTTACTGACCCCTTCGATATTATTGCCCACTTGATGGTAGGTTCGGAAGGAACACTGGCATTCCTCTCAGAGGTTACCATGAAAACCGAATATGACTACCCCTGCAAGGCAAGTGCCATGCTCTATTTTAGCGACATCAAGGAAGCCTGCCGGGCAGTGGTTGCCATGAAGCAGTTGCAAAACAGCGACGGCAGTTTAGTGGTACATGGAGCAGAATTGCTTGATAAGAAATCATTGGCATCGGTAAACGACCCCACCGGTGAAGGTCTGACTGCCGTATTAACGGAAACCAAAGCCCACACTCCGGAGGAACTCAACCAACAGATTGCCGCTATTGAGTTGTGCCTGAAGGAATACCAAACCTTCGTTCCGGTTCATTTTACCGACAAGGCGGAAGAATATTCCAAATATTGGGCCATCCGTTCGGGTATATTCCCTTCTGTGGGTGGCACCCGCCCGTTAGGCACTACATGTCTCATTGAAGACGTCGCCTTCCCCATCGAGTTTTTACCCGAAGCTACCGCTGAATTGCAAGACTTGTTGGTACAGCACGGCTATCACGATGCGTGCATCTACGGTCATGCCTTGGAAGGAAACTACCATTTTATCATCAATCAATCGTTTGCTACCCAAGCCGAAGTATCCCGCTATGAAGCCTTGATGGAGGGAGTGAAGCATCTGGTAGTAGATAAATACGACGGCTCGTTGAAAGCCGAACACGGAACCGGTCGCAACATGGCTCCCTATGTGCGTTACGAATGGGGCGAAGAAGCTTTTTGGGCAATGCAACAGGTAAAGGCTATTTTCGATCCGGACGGATTGCTGAATCCCGGTGTTATCTTTAACAACGACCCGCAATGTCATGTAAAAAACTTCAAGCCGCTGCCTCTTACCAACGCCCATGTGGATAAGTGTATAGAGTGCGGATTCTGTGAAGTGAACTGCCTGACCTGCGGATTCACCCTTTCATCGCGCCAACGTATTGTGATACAGCGCGAGATATCCCGCCTGAAAGAGAGCGGAGAAGAGCCCGAACGACTGAAACGTTTGCAAAAACAGTATAGCTACTTAGGAAACCAGACATGTGCAGGTGATGGGTTATGTGCCACATCGTGCCCCATGAATATCAACACCGGCGAACTGACACATGACTTACGCCGGAACGAACTTCCGCAAGGAAGCACCGGTTACAACATCGGCATGTTTGCCGCCAGCCACTTTGCCGGCATCAAGAGTTGCCTCCGCCCCGTACTTACATTGGCCAATGCCACGCATACCGTATTAGGTACCCCTATCATGTCGGGAGTAACCAAAAGCATGCACCATCTATTGGGTATTCCACAATGGACACCTGCCATGCCAAAAGCATATAGAATTAGTGATAAAGCTAATCACTCATCGCTAAACACTCATCACTTGAAAGTGGTTTACTTCCCCAGTTGCATCAACCAAACGATGGGGCTCCCGAAGAAATCGCCGGTAGAACAACCGTTGGTAAACAAAATGCTATCTTTGTTACAGAAAGCCGGTTACGAAGTGATTTTCCCGAAAAACATGGAGAAACTGTGTTGCGGTACCATCTGGGAAAGTAAAGGAATGATGGATATAGCCGACCAAAAATCGGCCGAGCTTGAAGCGGCTTTGTGGGAAGCTACCGAACAAGGACGCTATCCGGTATTGTGCGATCAAAGTCCGTGCCTGCACCGCATGCGTGAAACTATAAAACGAATGAAACTGTACGAACCGGCCGAATTTATACATACTTTCTTACGCGACCGGTTGGAGTTTGTACCTACCAACCGCCCGGTAGCGATACACATTACCTGCTCCATGAAGAGAATGGGGTTGGATAGCACCTTACTGACATTGGCGAGGTTATGCTCCACCAATGTTTTTGTTCCCGAAGAGGTAGGCTGCTGCGGATTTGCCGGCGACAAAGGATTTACACATCCCGAAGTAAATCGATACGCCTTACGTAAACTGCGCCCACAACTGGAAGCCAAAAACATACAGATAGGCTACAGCAACAGCCGCACCTGTGAAATTGGACTTACAACAAATGCCGGTATCCCCTATGTATCCATTGCTTACTTAGTCGATGAATGCACGCGCCCGTGTTTGCCCCAATCATAACTTAACACATTAAATCGAAAGACATGAAACAAACAGTCAACAAACGCTTATTAGCCCTCGATGTGCTACGTGGTATCACCATCGCAGGTATGATTATGGTTAACAACCCCGGCACCTGGGGGCATATATATGCTCCGCTGGCTCATGCTCAATGGAACGGGCTTACTCCCACCGACCTGGTATTCCCTTTCTTCATGTTTATCATGGGAATCTCCACGTATATTTCATTGAGAAAGTATAATTTCGAGTTTAGCACCGGTGCTGCGTTGAAGATACTGAAACGTACTCTCGTTATCTTTGCCATCGGATTGTTCATTGCCTGGTTCTCACTCTTCTGCCGTACATGGAACTCATTGGGCAATGAAGAGATTTCTTTCTTTGCACGTTTGGGCCAATCGGTTTGGACATTCGACCACATCCGCATCCTGGGTGTCATGCAACGGCTTGCCTTGTGCTACGGTGTTACTTCTATCATTGCCCTCACCGTGAAACACAAGCACATCCCCTACCTCATTGCTTCCTTATTAATAGGCTACTTCATCCTGCTTACCGTGGGTAACGGATTCGAATATAACTCAACCAACATCCTTTCGGTAGTTGACCGTGCCGTATTGGGCGAAGCACACATGTACAAGGATAACGGCATCGACCCCGAAGGACTGCTCAGCACCATTCCCGCCATTGCCCACGTGCTTATCGGTTTCTGTGTAGGACAACTGATGATGGAAGTAAAAGACGTGGACGAAAAGCTGAAACGCCTCTTCCTGGTAGGTACCATCCTGACATTCCTCGGCTTCCTGCTTAGCTACGGCTGTCCGATTAACAAGAAAATCTGGTCGCCCACATTCGCCATTGTAACCTGCGGATTGGCAGCCAGTTTCCAAGCCCTCCTTATTTGGATTATCGACATGAAAGGCTACAAAAAGTGGAGCCGTTTCTTTGAGTCGTTTGGCGTAAACCCGCTGTTTATCTATGTAATGGCGGCCATACTCTCCATATTATTAGGCAACATCCGTATTCCATATGATGACGGATTGATTAGCCTGCATGGATTTGCCTATAAAATTGTATTGCAACCGTTATTGGGCGATTACGCCGGTTCGCTGGCCTATGCGCTTCTCTTTGTAGCACTCAACTGGAGTATCGGTTACATATTATATAAAAAGAAAATATACATCAAGATATGATACTAATAGCAGACAGTGGTTCTACCAAAACCGATTGGTGTATGGTAGAACACGGACAATTGGTCCGCCAACTATTTACCAAAGGAACCAATCCTTTCTTCCAGTCCGAAGAAGAAATTAGTCACGAGATTGCTTCAGCACTTTTGCCCCAGTTGGATACAACAGCACTCAAATCCGTGTATTTCTATGGAGCAGGATGCGGTTTCCCCGATAAGATTGCCACCGTACACCGGGCCATTTCCAAGCACCTTGCCGTACAGGACGATATTGAAGTGAGCACCGACATGTTGGCTGCCGCCCGCGGACTCTGCGGACACGAAGCCGGTATAGCCTGTATCATGGGAACAGGTTCTAACTCATGCTTCTATGATGGAGAAAAGATTACCTCTAACGTATCTCCGCTCGGTTTTATCCTGGGCGACGAAGGCAGCGGATCTGTATTGGGCAAATTGCTGGTAGGAGACCTCCTGAAGAACCAGATGACCGACGAACTAAAAGAGAAGTTCCTGGAGCGTTTCAAACTCACTCCACCGGAAATTATCGACCATGTGTATCGCCAACCGTTCCCCAACCGGTTCCTGGCGAGTTTGTCTCCATTCCTTGCCGAGAACATCGGCGAGCCGTCCGTGCATGCATTGGTACTCAACAGCTTCAAGGCTTTCCTGAAACGCAATGTGATGCAGTACGACTACCGTCGGTATCCGGCACATTTTATTGGCTCCGTGGCTTACTATTACCAGGAGATTCTGCTCGAAGCCGCCGATGAAATGGGGGTAAAAGTAGGTACCGTTTTACAAAGCCCGATGAAGGGACTTATTCAATATCATACTTTAACACAGAATTAACGCCATGGCATTCATAAAAATAAGCGAACAACCTTCGCTCTACAACGACTTAGAAAAGAAATCAATCCGCGAAATACTCGAGGATATAAATACGGAAGACCAAAAAGTGGCGCTTGCCACCCAACGGGCCATTCCGCAAATAGAGAAATTGGTAAGCCTCATCGTCCCTCGCATGAAGCAGGGAGGACGTATCTTCTACATGGGAGCGGGTACCAGCGGTCGCTTGGGCGTGCTCGATGCCTCGGAGATACCTCCTACCTTTGGTATGCCTCCTACGCTGGTTATCGGTCTGATAGCCGGTGGAGATACAGCCTTGCGTAATCCGGTAGAGAATGCCGAAGATCATACCACACGCGGATGGGCAGAGTTGCAGGAACACAACATCAATGAGAAAGATACCGTTATCGGCATTGCTGCCTCGGGTACTACACCGTATGTAATTGCAGCCATGCACGCTGCCCGTGAGCACGGTATCCTGACAGGTTGTATTACCAGTAACCCCGACTCGCCCATGGCTGCCGAGGCAGACGTACCCATCGAGATGATTGTAGGCCCCGAATATGTAACCGGAAGCTCGCGCATGAAATCGGGTACCGGGCAGAAAATGATTCTGAATATGATTACCACTTCGGTGATGATACAGTTGGGACGCGTAAAAGGCAACAAGATGGTAAACATGCAACTCAGTAACCAGAAGCTGGTAGACCGTGGTACCCGTATGATTGTGGAAGAGCTGGGATTGGGTTACGAACAAGCCAAAGCGTTGCTCCTGTTACACGGCTCGGTAAAGAAAGCCGTCGATGCTTACAAAGGCTAAGTAGCCAACCTCCTCTCCCAATTTCACTTATTAAGCACATTGTACTATGAAAACACTTTCCTTTTTTCTGCTTGTCGGTATATGTAGCTTGCAACTCTGGGCACAACCCCTGCAACGGGTAGCACCCGAGCAAGTAGGCATGAGTGCACGCCACCTGGCGTATGCCGACACGGCCATTCAAAAAGCCATTGCCAACCAGGAAATACCCGGAGCGGTACTGGCGGTAGTACGTCAAGGCAAGATAGGATACCTGAAAGCCTACGGCAACAAGCAGGTGTATCCTACCCGTGAAGCCATGAGCACTGAAACGGTATTCGACATGGCTTCTGTAAGCAAGGCCATGTCAACCGCTATCTGTACAATGATTCTTGTTGAACGCGGGCAGTTGCGGCTTACCGACCGGGTGAGCTTATACATTCCCGAATTCAAGGAATGGGAAGATGAGCAAGGCAGGAAGAAAACCATTACCATTCAGGACTTGCTAACGCATACCTCCGGACTTCCCTCGTATGTAAATCCGGAAGAGGTGCAGAAACAATACGGCGCCACCAATCCTGATGCATTGTTGCAATACATTGCCGGGTGCCCCCGAGGTTTTGAACCCAAAACCAATTTCCGGTACAGTTGTCTTAACTACATCACCTTGCAACATATTATTCAGCGTATCAGCAAACAAAGTCTACGCGACTTTGCCCAAGCCAATATCTTTATCCCTTTGGGGATGAAGCATACCGACTACTGCCCCACCGGCGAAACACTGGAACGCTGTGCTCCCACCGAGAAACAACCCGACGGAAGCGTACTGAAAGGTGTTGTTCACGACCCGTTGGCGCGCATTATGAACGGAGGTATTTCCGGCAATGCCGGGGTATTTTCGGATGCCAACGACATAGCCATCTTGGCTGCAACCTTACTGAATAACGGAGAGCACAACGGGCACCGGATTCTAAGTCCGCTAACCGTACAAGCTATGCGTACCGTACCCCGCAGCGTAGCAACCATCGGCCGTACCCTCGGATGGGACATCTTTACCGCTTATGCCAGCAACAATGGCGACCTTTTTGGTCCCAACACTTATGGACATACGGGCTATACCGGCACCTCACTCATCATTGATCCCGATACGGATACAGCCGTTATCCTACTTACCAACCGGGCACACCCCACTGATGGCGGCGAAGTTGTGCGCCTGCGCTCTTTTGTTGCCAATGCGGTAGCAGCATCTATCTTTCCGCCGCAACAAACATATACCGCACACTATTACAAGCGCTTCCTCCAGTTTGAGGACGAAGCCCCGATTACCGCTAAAGACATTGTTATGGTAGGCAACAGCCTGACAGAGAATGGGGGCGACTGGAACCTGCGCCTCCATAAAAAGAACATCCGTAACCGGGGTATTATAGGCGATGAGGCCATGGGTATTTATGACCGCCTGCATCAGATATTACCCGCCCACCCCAAGAAACTTTTCCTGTTGGTAGGCACCAATGATGTATCGCACAACCTGTCTGCCGACAGTGTAGTAACACTTGCCACCCTGGTTATTGACCGTATTCAACGCGAATCACCCCAAACCAAGCTCTACATACAAAGCCTGTTGCCCATTAATGAGAGTTTTGGGCGGTACCGTACCATGATTGGTAAAACCGATTTGATTCCTGAAGTAAACAAGCAACTGGAAACGTTGGCCGCCTCGCGCGGACTGACCTTCATTAATCTGTTTCCCCTCTTTACAATTGCAGGAAGTAATGTACTGCGCCAGGAACTTACTAATGACGGGCTGCATCTTACCGAAGCCGGCTATCAGATTTGGACCAAAGCGCTAAAGCCCCACCTGTAATTCGTCAAACCAACCTCTTATTTAGTTTATGCGGACAAGATAAAAACACACTTGTCCGCATATTTTTTATAAGAAACACCCTCCAGACTCCCTCCTTTTTGACACAAAAACACCCCCTTTGTTAAAATCATCCGGGCTTTTGTTATACAAAAAACATAAATGCCTGTAAATCAACAACCATTTACTGTCACATTGTTATTTCTTGTTACGCAAATATATGCTAAGAGATGCTATATTCGCAAAGTGATCAAGTAAAGTTAAAAATTAATGGTTTCTCATGAGAAAGCGTTGCACTGTTTTTATTATTAGTATTTATCGGTCCATTATTGGTTTATTCGCACAGCATAAAATTAATTGTAGACTTCAGAACTCCATCTCATGATCCTACCTAAACTACAACAGCTTTACTATTCACTTCAGGGTTAAGTATCTCTTGTGTGTAACACTCTGGGGAAGAGGTTACACCAAGAGATACTCTTAACTCTAAAAACCAGTTTAGTTAACAGCGTAAAGGATTTCTAAAAAACCCAAAAACGTCAGCTTAGTCCTAACCAATCAGCTATCTAATTAGTAACTTAGCACCGATTTAGCTGAATGATTCTACATTGTATGAAACTGCTCTCAATTATCAACCTATCTCTTCTGTCTATTACATGGTTAACCGTATCATGTTCGCACATCCACCCGGCGGATGTGCATGCCCATTTACCTTTGCCCGACAGTTCCGCATTCCAGGCTCGTAATGAGGCCGAAAGCATCTCGCAAGCCCAATCCTACCTGCGGTTAGGACAAGCGTACCAACAACAAGAACAAATTTCACAGGCCATTGATGCTTACCTGCACGCGTTGAAGTCGGTACCCGTTGAAGACTCCCTGGTAGAAACCATTTGCAACAGGTTGGGCGATTGTTGTTGCCGGGAAGACTCCCTGACATGCATCGATCATCAAAACCGGATGACTGCCTTAGAGGAAAGCCATGCATTGGAGATGCACAAGCAAGCCCTCACGGCCAAGCACCAACAAAATATTGCCTGTCTGATTATTTGCAGCCTGCTGACCTTTCTTTTCGTTCTGTTTCTCTTTTTGTACTTTACCAACCGAAGCAAAAAAAGGTACATCAAGCTGCAACAACTACTTCTGAAAAACCAGGCAGACAAGATGCAGCAGAAAAATGAGTATAAGCAACTGCTTCATACCCGCCAGTACATAGAACGGGAGAACCACGAAATGCAAGATAAATTATTTGAGTTATGGAAACAGACAGTACAAATCTCGGTACGTTTGTTTCAAACCACAGCTTCCTATCGTAAACTTATTCTGATGGAAACGGCTAAAATGAAGCGTGACCGGGAGAAAACCAATGAAGAAGTTACCGGAATCCACAAGGAGATTGACGAAGTATTTGTCAATGCACTTCAAGAGCTTTCCGAGATGAGCCTGGGACTTACCACGGACGACCTGCACTTCTGCATCCTCAATTACCTGAATCTTTCTACCACCACCATCAAGATTTGCATGCGGGTAGAAAGTACCCAAGCATTATCCCAACGTAAGTACCGCATCAAGAAGCAGTTAAGCCCGCAGGCGTTTGCATTTATCTTCGGATTATCAGCCGATAATAAATAAGTATCAGCGATACTATCAAAAAACTCCCGCTACTTGCCCTAAAGCAGGTAACGGGAGTTCCATTTATCTGTAAATTCTATTTAGTCCGTAACAATATCAATCAATTCCATATCAAAAATCAGGGTAGAATACCCCGGGATAGCACCAGAGCCACTGGCTCCGTAAGCCATTTCATAAGGAAGATACACCATCCAGCGTTGCCCCTTCTTCATACGTTGAAGAACTTCCGTCCAACCGGATACAACGCCGGTTACCATAAACGTTGTAGGAGCATCAAATTCCGGATCGGGATTGGCACCTGTAAAGTTTTGGTCGAACGACTCGCCAAAGATATAGTATCCACGGTAATAAACACTTACGCCTTGAGTATACAACGGTTGTTGGTCAACCACCACGTTGGTGCTCGGGGTAATATCCTTATAGTAGATAAACACCTTCGCATTAGTCATCGGGACGAAGCGTTGCAAGGCCGGATCGGTCTTTGCATCGTACACAGCCGCCAACGAATCCATATAGGCATCATTACGCGGGCCCCAGTTATCAAACTTGGTAGCTTCTTTCACCTCTTCGCAAGATACCATCATCAACACAACGGCCAACAGAGGCAATAAATAGAATTTTTTAATCATTCAAGTAATCTTTATTGGATAGATTTCAATAACGTAGTGATACTTACGCGGTCGGCAATGTGTTCCTTCAATTCGGAGATAGGAATACGTACCTGCTGCATGGTATCACGGTGACGCAAAGTTACACAGTTATCTTCCAGTGACTGGTGGTCAACTGTGATACAGTACGGGGTACCGATAGCATCCTGACGACGGTAGCGTTTGCCGATGCTGTCCTTCTCGTCATACTGACAATTGAAGTGGAACTTCAGGTCGTTTATAATTTCGCGGGCCTTCTCGGGCAGTCCGTCTTTCTTTACCAACGGCATAACGGCCAATTTTACCGGAGCCAGGGCTGCGGGCAGCTTCAGCACTACGCGGCTTTCACCGTTTTCCAGTTGCTCTTCGCAATACGAAGCGCTCATGATGCTCAGGAACATGCGGTCTACCCCAATCGATGTTTCGATAACATACGGAGTGTACGACTCGTTCAACTCGGGATCGAAGTACTTGATGCTCTTACCTGAGAACTTTTCGTGTTGTGACAAGTCGAAGTCGGTACGTGAGTGAATACCTTCTACTTCCTTGAAACCGAACGGCATCAGGAATTCAATATCGGTAGCGGCATTGGCATAGTGAGCCAACTTATCATGGTCGTGATAACGGTAGTGATCGTCGCCAAAGCCAAGAGCCTTGTGCCATTTCAGGCGGGTTTCCTTCCATTGTTTGAACCATTCGAGTTCTTCACCCGGGCGTACAAAGAATTGCATTTCCATTTGTTCGAACTCACGCATGCGGAAAATGAACTGGCGGGCCACAATCTCGTTGCGGAAAGCCTTACCAATCTGTGCAATACCAAACGGTATCTTCATGCGGCCTGTTTTCTGCACATTGAGGTAGTTCACGAAAATACCTTGTGCAGTTTCCGGACGGAGGTAAATTTTCTGAGCACCCTCGGCAGTAGAGCCCATTTCGGTAGAGAACATCAGGTTGAACTGACGTACTTCCGTCCAGTTCTTGGTTCCCGAGATGGGGCATACTATTTCTTCGTCGATAATAATCTGACGGAGTTCTTCGAGGTT
>JAVBVL010000037.1:0-16806 GCA_031554285.1 Bacteroides sp. | reverse complement strand
AGAATGGAAGTAGTAAATGCATTAGGCAGACGTAAACGTGCTATTGCACGTATTTTCGTTAGCGAAGGTACAGGAAAGATTACTATTAACAAGAGAGATCTTGTTGAATACTTCCCGTCGACTATTCTTCAGTATGTTGTGAAACAACCGTTGAATAAGTTGGATGTTGCTGAGAAGTATGACATCAAAGTAAATCTGTGTGGCGGTGGTTTCACTGGCCAGTCACAGGCTTTGCGTCTGGCAATTGCCCGCGCATTGGTGAAAATGAACGCAGAAGACAAAGCTGCTCTTCGTTCTGAAGGCTTCATGACACGTGATCCCCGTTCTGTTGAACGTAAGAAACCGGGTCAACCGAAAGCACGTAGAAGATTCCAGTTCAGCAAACGTTAATGCGCTGCCTGAATCAAGCTGTTTAGTATCTAAACTACCGGGACTCTTACCCAATAGGCTACCCGGCGGTTGGTTTAGAAGAAACAAAAAAGAAAGTAAACAATTAAAAAGAAAAACAAGATGTCAAGAACAAATTTTGATACATTACTGGAAGCCGGTTGCCACTTCGGACACCTTAAAAGAAAGTGGAACCCCGCTATGGCTCCTTATATTTTCATGGAACGCAATGGTATCCATATCATTGACCTCCACAAGACCGTTGCAAAAGTAGACGAAGCTGCTGAAGCTTTGAAACAAATTGCAAAATCAGGTAAAAAAGTCCTTTTTGTTGCTACTAAAAAACAAGCAAAGCAGATCGTTGCTGATAAAGCGGCGGCTGTGAATATGCCTTATGTTATCGAACGCTGGCCGGGTGGTATGTTGACCAACTTCCCGACTATCCGTAAGGCTGTGAAGAAGATGGCTACTATCGACAAATTGACTAGCGATGGTACTTATTCAAATCTTTCTAAAAGAGAAATCCTGCAGATCTCTCGTCAACGTGCGAAACTGGAAAAGACACTCGGCTCTATCGCTGATCTGACTCGTCTGCCGTCAGCACTGTTCGTCATCGACGTGATGAAGGAACACATCGCTGTTCGTGAGGCTAACCGTCTGGGAATTCCGGTATTCGGTATCGTTGATACCAACTCGGATCCTTCTAACATCGATTTTGTAATCCCGGCTAACGATGATGCTACCAAGTCAATCGAGATTATCCTCGACGCTTGCTGCTCTTCTATGATTGAAGGTCTGGAAGAAAGAAAAGCTGAGAAGATCGATATGGAAGCTGCCGGTGAAGCTCCTGCCAACAAAGGCAAGAAGAAAACTACCAAAGCAAGACTCGAAAAGTCTGACGAAGAAGCAATCAACGCTGCCAAGGCTGCTGCTTTCTTGAAAGAAGACGAAGAAGCTTAATATAAATATGTGCCGATTTGCTAATGTGCCGCTTCATCCTAGCCGGGTTGAAACCGACATTTGATTGGCAGATTGGCACATCTTTCTTTTTAACACGCAAATATTAATCATTTAAACATATAAAATAGTATGGCTGTAACAATGGCTGATATTACCCACCTGCGCAAAATGTCGGGTGCCGGTATGATGGACTGTAAGAACGCGTTGACGGAAGCTGATGGCGATTTCGACAAGGCAATGGAAATTATCCGTAAGAAGGGACAGGCAGTAGCTGCAAAGCGTTCTGACCGTGATGCTTCTGAAGGTTGTGTATTGGCAAAATCGGTAGGTGGTTATGCTGCTGTAATCGCTTTGAAATGCGAAACCGACTTCGTTGCCAAGAATGCTGATTTCGTTGCTTTGACTAACGAAATCCTTGACCTGGCTATTGCTAACAAGTGTGCTGATATTGAAGCTGTATTGGCTTTGCCTATGGGTAACGGTACTGTAGCTAATGCTATTACCGACCGTAGCGGTATCACCGGCGAAAAAATGGAGTTGGACGGTTACGGCGTTGTATCAGGTGCAGGTGCTGCTGTATATATTCACCCGGGTAACAAGTTGGCTACTGTGGTTGCTTTCAACCAGGAAGCAGATGCTCAATCGGCTCGTGAAGTAGCTATGCAGATTGCTGCTATGAATCCGGTTTCAATCAGCCCCGCTGATGTTCCTGCTGATGTATTGGAAAAAGAAAAGACTGTTGCTGCTGAAAAAGCACGCGAAGAAGGCAAACCTGAGAACATGATCGAAAAGATCTCTATGGGTCGTATCGCCAAGTTCTACAAAGAAGCTTGCTTGCTCGAACAAGAATATGTAAAGGATGCTAAGTTGACAGTAGCTCAGTTCCTTGACAAGACAAGTGCAGGTTTGACAGTAACTGCTTTCAAACGCTTTACTTTGAACGCTGAATAATCAGTAGATTTAGCAAGATACAAAAACGGCCGTCAGTGCAAATGCGCTTGACGGCCGTTTCTTTTTTGGTTGTGTTAGGTTAGCCTACCGGTTTGGTATCGGTGTAACCTTCCTTCTTGAGCAGTTCCACTATCTTGAGTTTGAAGTCGCCTTGTACAATGATTTCGCCATCCTTGGCACTTCCGCCCACGCCACATTTGGTTTTCAGCAACTTTCCCAATTCCTTTAAATCGTCTTCGGAACCTATGAAGCCGGTAATGAGGGTTACTACCTTGCCGCCGCGGTTCTTTTTGTCCAGTTGCACGCGCAGCCGTTGTTTGTTGGCGGGCAGTGTGTCCTGAATTTCCTCCTCTTCATTATTGTAGCTAAAATCCGGGTTGGTAGAGTACACCACGTTCAACCGGTCTTTCCAATCATTCTTCTTCATAACACTTTATTTGTTTCCGGCAAAAATACATTTTTCTTGTTTCCCTTGCAATTATTCGCATTCTTTGTCGTCTATATAGGTATATATCTAATAAAAGAAGATGAAAAAAGTCTGTTGGTTTCTTATTATAAGTTTACTTTGCTGCCTTCCGGCAGGAGCACAAACCTTCAAAGGTCATGTGGTCGATGAGAAAGGTACCTCCGTTGCCTATGCTTCGTTGTATATCCGCGAGTTGAGTTCCGGTTTTGTGAGTGATGCCGACGGGCGCTTCCATACCCCTGTAGCTGCCGGCAGTTATACCTGCGAGGTGTCTTGCATCGGGTATGTGTCGCAAACCTTCCACTTACAGATTCCTGCCGCGGGGTTGGAGAAGAACATCGTGCTTGCCGAGCGTGTGTACGAGCTGGGCGAGGTCAGCGTAACGCGGGGAGGAGAGGACCCTGCCTATGCCATTATGCGACAGGCAATAGCCCGTGCCCCGTACTACCGCCGGCAGGTAAAGAGTTACGCTGCCGGTATCTACCTGAAAGGAACGGGAAAGGTGAAGGAGATACCCGCCATCCTGAAACTCTCCAAAGAAGTCCGCAGGGAGTCCAAGGCGATGATGGGCAAACTCTTTGTGCTGGAAGAACAGCGCGAAGTGCAATTCACCGCTCCCAATACATGGGATACACGTGTAAAAGCCTCCCGCAACTCCTTTCCCGATAACATCAAGGTCGATATGGGAGTTGTATCGGCTAACCTGTACGCGCCTACCCTGTTTGGAAAAGTTTCCCCGCTTAGCGTGGGTGCCTTTACGTATTATACGTTCCGGTTAGATGGTTGTTACGTTGAGAACGGGCATGTGGTTAATAAGATTAAGTTGATTCCCAGGAAAGACAATCCTAAACTGCTCTCGGGCTATATTTATGTGATTGACGACCTGTGGTGCCTTTCCACGGTCGATGTTTCATTCAGGAACAGCGGTATACAAGTACTTGCCAAGGCTATCTGTAAAGAGGTACAGCCATCGGTTTTCCTGGTTAGCACCACCAGCCAGGAACACAAAATAGATGTGGCGGGTATTCGTGCCGAAGCTTCCTTCCTGGCCTCCTTTCACTATACCAAGGTGGAAGTAGAGAAACGCTTGCCCGGTACATTCGCGGTAACTGCCCCGGTAACTACCCAATCGGGGATGGCTCCTGTAACAACCACCCGCCCCCTTACCAAGAAACAAGAAAAGCTGCAACAGCAAATTGACAAGCTCACCGATAAGAACGACCTGACCCTCGGCGAGGCCTATCAGCTCTCCAAGCTGATGGCGCGCTCCTACCAAGCGGTCGATACCTCGCGCTCGGCACATAAGTTTGAGCGCACCCCCATCGGTAATAACTCTTCCACAAAGACCGACTCACTGGCAAGTCAACGCGACTCCCTTTACTGGGCAAGTGTGCGCAGCATTCCTTTGAAACCCGAAGAACTCGAGAGCTACCAGCGCATCGCTTCGCTTCGTGCCGATAGTTTGAAGCAACCCGGCGTTCCCGCTCAGGGAGGCGGTTCGGTAGCGGCCGGTAGCGGTAAAGCGGACGTGTTCTCTACCCTGCTCTTCGGGCATACCTTTCAGAGTAAAAATAAGAAGTACTGGTTGCAGATGTACGGATTGCAGTCGTACCTGCCGCAATATAACTTTGTCGACGGCTATTGGGTAGGCGCTGCTTTCTCCGTAGGCAAGCGGTTTTCACCAGCTTCCTGCCTTTATCTTACCCCGCATGTGTATTACACTACGGCGCGAAAAGCGGTAGTAGGATATGGCGAAGTGGTGTTGGAGTATGCTCCCCGCCGCTTGGGTAACCTTACCCTTTCGGGCGGTTCACGCTCTGCCGATTACAATGGCGAGAGCGGAGAGTCGATGTTAATTAACAGCCTCTCCACCCTGCTCTTTGCCCGTAACGATGTCAAGTTCTATAACAAGCAATACCTCTCCGTGCATAACCAGGTAGAGGTAGCCAACAGTCTGCTCCTTACCGCCGGACTCACCTGGCAGCGGCGGCAGTCACTCGATAATAACCGTTCCAAAAGTTGGTTCGGCAAAGAAGGAACTCCCAATACTCCCGCGAACAGCACCTTTACTCCCATGCCCACCAACCATTTGTTGAAAGCCTCCTTGGGCGTAGAGTACACCCCGGCGCATTACTACCGCATGGTACGCGGCAAGAAAGTGTACGATGATTCCCGTTGGCCCACGTTTGCCCTGCAATACGAGCGCGCCTTTCCGCAAGGCAGTAATAGCGAGTCGCCTTCGTTCCACCGGATTGAGTTCTCCGCCCGGCAAAAGATAGAGTTCGGAATGTTCAACACCCTGCATTGGTCGGCTAATGGCGGGACCTTCTGCGATGCGGTTAATATGCAGTTTCCCGATTACAAGCACTTTGCCGCCACCCGTTTCCCGCTTACCGACCGCATGTTTACCGACGGCTTCGTGCTGCTCGATAATTACGCCTACTCCACCTCCACCCGTTGGGCGCAGGCGGGAGTTGCGTGGAGCACCCCCTATCTGCTGCTCAAGCACCTGCCTTTCCTGAAAAAGAAATCCTGGGACGAAGCCCTGCACATACGCTCGTTGGCGGTGTTCCGCAACCAGCCTTACACCGAGGTGGGATATTCCATCGGCTTTACCGGACGGATGCGCGCCGGCGTGTTTGCTTCCTTCAGCGGAGTGAAGTATCAATCGGTGGGTGTTTCTGTCACTTTATCGCTCCCGTGGTAGAATTTCTTACCTAAAAGGCGGCATTTCAAAAAAATAATGTACTTTTGCTTCACACTAATGTAATAACAGGTTGAAATACAATGAGTCGTCAAATGCAAGATACAGACAACATGAAGGTTCCGGAGCCTACGCTTCGCCGGCTTCCCTGGTATTTGTCGAACGTTAAGCTGTTGAAAAAGAGGGGCGAACGGTTTGTTTCGTCTACCCAGATATCCAAAGAAATCAATATCGATGCCTCGCAGATTGCCAAAGACTTATCGTATGTCAACATCTCCGGTCGTACGCGGGTGGGCTACGAAGTAGATACACTCATCGATGTACTCGAGAAGTTCCTGGGCTTTACCAAAATGCACAAAGCCTTCCTGTTCGGGGTGGGTAGCTTGGGTGGCGCCCTGTTGCGCGATACCGGTTTGCAGCACTTTGGGTTGGAGATTGTAGCAGCTTTCGATGTAAATCCCGCGTTGGTGGGTACTTGTGTCGACGGAATTCCCATCTTCCATACCGATGAGTATGTAGAGAAACGCCGCGAGTACGATGTCAACATCGGCGTGCTTACCGTACCCTTCGAGATTGCACAAACCATTACCGACGTGATGGTGGCGGGCGGCATTAAAGCCGTGTGGAACTTTACCCCGTTCCGTATCCGCGTGCCCGAACCTATTGTGGTTCAGAACACTTCCTTATACGCTCATTTGGCCGTGATGTTTAACCGGTTAAATTTTAACGAAATCAAGTAATGAAGATTATTGCTGTTGGAATGAATTATGCCCAGCACAACAAAGAGTTGGGGCATACACACGTGAACACCGATCCGGTTATCTTTATGAAACCCGACTCGGCACTCCTCAAAGACGGAAAACCGTTCTTCATCCCCGACTTCTCCAACGAAGTACATTACGAAACCGAATTGGTAGTACGCATTAACCGCCTGGGCAAGAATATCGCCCCCCGCTTTGCGCACCGTTATTACGATGCCGTAACCGTAGGAATCGACTTCACCGCGCGCGACCTGCAACGCCAATTCCGTGAGGTAGGTAACCCGTGGGAACTCTGCAAAGGGTTCGACAGCTCGGCGGCCATCGGCAACTTTGTTCCCGTGGAACAGTTTAAAGATATACAGGCGCTCCACTTCAACCTCACCATCGACGAGCGGGAAGTGCAAAACGGTTTTACGGGCGACATGCTCTTCCGCATCGACGATATCATTGCTTACGTGAGCCGCTTCGTGACCTTGAAGATTGGCGACCTGCTCTTTACCGGCACGCCCATGGGCGTAGGTCCCGTGAGCGTGGGGCAACACCTGCAAGGTTACCTTGAAGGAGAGAAATTGTTAGACTTCTATATCCGCTAATTAAAAAGATACCCCATGAAGATACGTGTAGGTTTTGGTTACGATGTTCACCGCCTGGTCGAAGGGCGCCAGCTCTGGTTAGGCGGTATCTGCCTGGCGCATGAAAAAGGTTTGCTGGGGCACTCAGATGCCGATGTGCTGATTCATGCCATTTGCGATGCCCTGCTGGGAGCCGCCAACATGCGCGACATTGGTTATCACTTTCCCGATACTGCCGGCGAGTACAAGAACATCGACAGCAAGATTCTGTTGAAGAAAACCGTGGAACTCATTGCCACCAAAGGCTACCGCGTGGGTAACATCGATGCTACCCTTGCCGCCGAGCGCCCCAAACTAAAAGCCCACATTCCTGCCATGCAGGAGGTACTTGCCACCCTGATGGGGGTGAGTGCCGACGATGTTTCCATTAAAGCCACCACTTCCGAGAAGCTTGGCTTCGTTGGCCGCGAAGAAGGGATGGCGGCTTACGCTACCGTTTTAATCACTGCCGAATAGTCTTTTAGTAACTTTCCCGTCATGTTTTAACCATTTGTTGAGTGGTCTTTCTACTTTTTTATGCCCATAAGTTTTGCTTTTCACAGCCATGATAAGACCTTATCACATATATGATAAGGCTTTATCACAGTAATGATAAGGTCTTATCATGGCTGTGAAAAGCTATAAACTACGGCTTAGTAGCACGAAATTGACGGCTTGTTACGCTACAAATTAGGTGATTAAAACTTTAAATGTGCCAGTCGCGTGTACTTTTGCCCACGTACTTCGTACACACGCCATACCGTGGCGGCGGCAATGTATAGCATTTCGCCCGGTTGATACGCATGTTCCAGCACCGAGAGCTGTCCCGATTCCTGGCTGAAGTGCTTTGCGGCAATATGTACCACCACCAGGTTGCCGCTTGCATCGGTGAGGGTGAGTATTTGTTTAACGGCAAACTGGGGCTTCTCGTCAACAATACGTGTTTTATACGGGTCGTCTTCAGGTTTGACGCGCACTACCTTGAGTGACAGATTGGTCAGGCGTTCGCCCGGCTGCCCCAGGTATCGGGTGGTAGGTTTGTTGGCGTGCGTGCGGCGCAGTTGTAAGTCGAGATGCACCGAGTAATAGGCTTCGGCCATCTGTACAAAACGTTCCTGTTTGGGTATGCGAGGCGTGTATTTATAGGCTATCCATGCCAGGTAAGGTGGGTCGATGCGCAGAATTTCGTGCAGGTAATGCCCGTGAAACTTACCGAAGGCAATAATATCGTCGCCATTGCTTTGCATGCGTTTTTCATTGTACTCAACAATAGCCAGGCATCGGCGGGAGTAGTACAACATGGTACTTGCCATGCGCAGCGACTCGTGTACGTTGGGCGATAAATCGTGAATGTATAAAATGGGGCGTTTATCCAGTTTGGGGGTATATAACCACAACGTATAGTTGGGTTTACCGGGACGGGGCAATACCACAAGATAGGTACCTGCCTCTTTAAAAGAGGCACGCCCCTGGTTGTATTCGCTCAGTTTGGCGTATAAAAGCAGTTGTTCTTCGTCGGATATTCCCGGTAATTTAGGATTTCCCATAGTTACGCTTTCTTACTTATTTTCAAAGATAGGCAAAAATATGAAACAAAGCAAACGGGTATTCATGAAAACTTGTGTCAAAAACAGTTGATTTTAACTTAAAAACACTATCTTTGGGCACCATGAAACGGAGTGCGAATATACTACTCAATCTGGTTTGCTTTTTCCTGTTTGCCGCTTGTTCGGCTACCGACTCACAGCAGGTATTGCTCAACCGCGCAGATTCCCTGATGCCCACTCACCCTGATAGTGCGTTGGCTTTTCTGGAGAGTTTGTCGCAGCAGGATGTTTCGTCTCCCGCCGCTCAGGCACGGTACAACGTGCTTATTACCCAGGCGTACGATAAAAATTACATTCGTCATACCGAAGATTCTACCATTCGTTCGGCCGTGAAGTTCTTTGACTCGGTGGGCAATGTGCCCATGCAAGCCAAAGCGCACTTCTATTTGGCAAGAGTACTTCAGGATAAGAAGGAGAAAACGGAAGCGGTGAAAGAATACTGGGAAGCTGTGCCTTTGGCGGAGAAAGCCGGGGATACGGAGTTGCTTTCGATGGCTGTGGGGAACTTGGGATATTTATATTTAGGAGAGAAGTTGTATGATAAAGCGGATTCTCTTTATTTTAGAGCGGAATGTTTGGCTGTTGTGAGGAAAGATTCTACACGTTTGGCTTCGATTCTTTCAGTGCGTGGTCGTATTTATGCGGAAAAGGGAGTTCTTGCTGTAGAGAAAAGGGAAGAATATTTTTTGAAAGCAAAATACTATCTAGATCAAGCAATAAGAATTGCAGCGAAAATTAGAAAATGCAAAATAGAGAATAGTGCATTAATGCATTTAGCGGCTTTATATAATTTGATGGGTAATACAACGCAGGTAATTGAATGTGCCAAACGGAGTATGTTATTTTGTGAAGATTCATTAAGTTATGGCGGTTATTACTTGATGCTTGGGAATGTGTATTATAAAGCGGAAAGATATGATTCTGCAGCATATTATTGGACTCAAAGTCTGAAAATAAACAACTATTATACAAAAGCAGATGCTGCTATGAAGCTATCGGACATTGCAAAGTTACAGAATAATATGTCTATGGCTCTTCATTGGGAGAAGTTGCATGCAATTTACAAGGATTCGATTATATTGTCGGAGAGTTCTATTGATATGCTAACGGCAGAACATAAACATCAGTTACGTCAAAATGAACAGCAATATAAGTCAGGCATAAACTATTATAACTACTTGATTGGTTGTGTTGTTTTAGTATTATTAGTTTGGGTGTTAATTTGGAGGCGTAAGCGTAAGAATTTTCAAAAGAGAATGCGCGCCTTGCAGACTGAGAAAGATAGAATAGAAAAAGAAAAACTGGAACAACTGCGCGATATTGAGAATCAGCTTCATGCTAAAAAGCAAGAAGTAAAAGTGGCTTATGGAGCGGTTCAAGAAGATAGAAAGAAAACAGCAGTTTTGCATGCCGAATTAGAAAAGCTGTGCACCCACCGACAAGAAATGTTTATGAGCTATATGCGTGAAAGCAAGGAATATAAATATTTGATGGACTTTATCCGGAAAGTGCAGGAGCAGGATATGCCTCTAACTTTTGAAGAAAATCAATGGAGGAGCCTTGTAAAAGTGATTGATAAGTTCTCAATAGGATTTACTGAACATCTTTTGGCGAAATATCCGGCTCTTAATCCGGAGGATGTTCGTTTTTGCTGCTTGCTAAAGTTGGAACTGCCTTACCCGGACATTGCCGCAGTGTGTGCCCGTACTCCCAGTGCCATCTACAAAAGGCGCACCAATATTTTGGAGAAAATGAAACCCGCTGAAGAGGATGCTTCTTTAAGAAGTATTGTCCGAAAGATATAGTATTCGTTCTACTTTTCATTTATCGTATTCCTCGTATAAATTTACATCTTTACGTCCTTTATTACAGGTAAAATGTGCTGTTTTGTTTTGTTATCTCATTGATAATCACTATATTTATATTGGTTTTAGTTAACTTATTATTAATTTAAAAAGTGATGTCATGATGAAGAAACAATTGACAAGATGGGCACTTTTAATGTTGTTTGCATTGGTAAGTGCGCCGATTATGGCCGGTTCAGCATTGGCTGTAACAGGTAGTGAAGACAGAGAAATCTCTGTAAAAGGAATGTCTGCCGGAGATGAAGAGGGTAGTATCCTTCGCAGTATTCGTATGCCAATCATCAAAGCTTGGATTTCCGACGACTTGTTGAAAATCGATTTCACCGGAACGGGAGTTCACAACACTACCGTTGTGATTACCAACCAAACTACCGGTGCAGTGGCTTATGAAGGTGAGTACCCCAACCCGGGTGAAATCTTTATCGATCTTTCGATGGAAGATGCAGGTACTTACTTACTGGAAATGCGTATGCCATATTGGTATTTCAGCGGCGTGTTCGATTTGTACTAATCAATTAGTAAATTGACAAACGGAAGTGACGATATTTTGAACAGTATCGTCACTTTTTCGTTTAAGGGTAAAGATACACTATTTATACTGTTTTATTTAAGTTAATTCCACTTTGATTGTTAATAGTTCCACTGTGCTAAAATGTAAATCAGAATTAAATGTTTATATATCAGCGTATTATTTATGTTTTTAGGGCTTAGAAAAAGTGCAAAAACTACACAACAATTCCACTTCGATTAACAATTAACTTCTCTACCTTTGTATGCAAACCTCAATAAAAGGCACGCAAAATGGCAGAAGAAACGATTATTCCATTAGGAGCCGACCCGGAGTTTCAGGTGCGTAGCACCCGCCGCATGTCGGCAGAAAAGCTCGGAGTGCAGGCAACCATTCAGGGCAATTGTGTTACCGTGAACTTCTCGTGTGTAGAAGATGGTGTGTCGGTAAGCCTGTTGAGGTCTGGTACCAGTGCCCCCCTGCACTATGAATACATTGGAAGTGCCATGCATGCCCGGCTGCAATTGCCCGAGGAGTTACCGGGCGAAGTGGAATTGCGGGTGCGGTCGTCACGTTGGGGGTTTTTAGGTACACTCATAAGACAATAGATTTGAAGTTTTTAATATAATCGCTCAATTTACCTGGCCTTAGCTTTTTTAGTCATTGAACCCCCCGCTCACATAAATTAATCCCTTAAATAACCGGTTCTTTTGGAAGTGTGCATGGAATCTTCTATTTTTGCAGAAACCTAAGATTATAATTAAGGAATAGCAAACATGAAAGATCCGAAGAAAAGGGTATTAGTAGGTGTGAGCGGGGGCATTGACAGTACGGCTGCCTGCCTGATGTTGCAGGAGCAGGGGTACGAGGTGGTAGGCCTTACCATGAGGGTATGGGGCGACGAACCTGCCGATGCACGCCGTATGGCCCGCAAACTGGGCATTGAACACCACATAGCCGACGAACGAATTCCTTTCCAACAAACCATCGTACAGAATTTTGTAGATGAATACTTCCGCGGACGCACACCCAATCCGTGCGTGATGTGCAACCCCTTATTCAAATTCCGCATACTTACCGAGTGGGCCGACCGCCTGGGCTGCGCCTATATTGCCACCGGACATTACGTGCGCCTGGAAGAGCGCGACGGGAATATGTATATTATTACCGGCTTTGACGACCGCAAGGACCAATCGTACTTTCTTTGGCGGTTGGGACAGGATGTGCTGCGCTGTTGCCTGTTTCCCTTAGGTGGGTACGAGAAGGCAAAAGTACGCTTTTACCTGAAGGAACAGGGTTTCGAGGCGAAGTCGCGCGATGGCGAGAGCATGGAAGTATGCTTTATCAAAGGCGATTATCGCGACTTCCTGCGTGAGCAACGTCCCGATATGGATACCGAGATAGGTGCGGGATGGTTTGTGGCTCCCGACGGGGTGAAGCTGGGTCAGCATCGCGGTTATCCGTATTATACGGTAGGGCAGCGCAAGGGCCTGGACATTGCTTTGGGCAAGCCGGCATACGTACTCAAAATAAATCCCGAAAAGAATACAGTAATGCTGGGCGACTCGGAGTTGCTCCGTGCCGAATACATGCTGATTGAAAATCCTAACTTCGTGAACGAAGCGGAATTGATGCAATGCCCGCGCCTGTCGGTACGTATCAGGTACCGCAGCCGCGCCATCCCTTGCCGCGTGCTGCGCTTAGACGACGGGCGACTGTTAGTAAAGTTCCTGCCCGAAGCCATGGCCATTACCCCCGGGCAATCGGCTGTGTTCTATGACGGCAGGCGTGAGTTGGGTGGGGCATTTATTGCTTCGCAACGCGGCTTGGGCCTGGTACTGGAACAGTTGGGTAACCATGAATTTCTTGAAAAAGAGTGATATGAAAACACTGCTTCCCTGCTTTCTCCTGTTGCTTCTTTCTTTACAAGGAGCATGGGCGCAAACTGATACGTTGAAGTACCGGGTGATGCTTGCTGATAAAGTTGCTACCACTTTCGCCCTGGAGCGTCCGGAGGAATTCCTGTCGGACAAGGCGCTGGAACGGCGGCAGAAGCAATGGCTAACGGTAGACTCTACCGACCTGCCGGTGTGCCGCGCGTACATCGACTCCATTTGCAGTTACGGGGTACACTATGTTACCTCCGGGAAGTGGGATAATTTTGTGACCGTATCCTGCAACGACTCCACGCGGATGGAGCAGATAGCCTGCCTTCCCTTTGTGCGTTCGGTAAAGAAGGTATGGGTGCAACCCCATAAGCCCACCCGCGCCACCAAGCGGCATTCACTGCGCAATACATTGGCTACATCTGCCCATTACTACGGAACAGCCGAACACCAGATAGCACTCTGCAACGGCATCAAGCTGCACGAAGCAGGTTTTAAGGGACAAGGCATTACCATTGCCGTGATAGATGCCGGGTATCATAACTTCGACAGCATTACAAGCATGCACAACATACAGGTGTTGGGCGTTAAAGACTTTGCCGATCCCGGCGCCGACATCTTTGCCGAGAACGACCACGGGATGAAGGTGTTGTCGTGCATGGGTATGAACCAACCATACGCGATGGTAGGCACCGCTCCCGAAGCCTCGTACTGGCTGTTGCGCAGTGAAGACGATTATTCCGAGCAACCGGTAGAACAAGACTACTGGGCGGCTGCTGTGGAGTATGCCGACAGCGTAGGCGCAGATATGATAAATACGTCGTTGGGCTATTACAAGTTTGATAACCCTGCCGATGATGTGGCTTATGACGAGTTGGACGGGCACACCCACCTCATGTCGCGCCAGGCCTCACGAATTGCCGGTAAAGGCATGGTGATGGTATGCGGGGCGGGTAATGCTGGCAACGGTCCCTGGAAAAAGATAACCATTCCGAGTGATGCCGAATATATACTTACCGTAGGTGCGGTAGATGCAAAGAAAGAATGGGCTTACTTCTCGGGCATAGGTCCTACCGCCGACGGACGGGTAAAGCCCGATGTGGTTGCCATGGGCGTGCAGGCAGCCGTAATGAAAGAGAACGGCACCCTGGGTAATGCCCACGGCACTTCGTTTGCCTCGCCCATCCTGTGCGGACTGGTGGCTTGCCTGTGGCAGGCGCGCCCGGAGTTAACGGCCTTTGAAGTGATAGAATTGGTTCGCCGGGCAGGTAACAGTTACACTAAGCCCACTCCCCAATACGGTTACGGACTACCCGATATGTGGAAAGCCCGGAAGCTGCAACTAAAGAAAGCGAATAGTGTAAAAATAATATGGAATATACGGAAATAGATCGTCCCGCCACCCTTTCGCTGTTTGAACTGAACGGGTTGGTGAAGCGTGCATTGAGCCAATGCCTGCCCGATACCTATTGGCTGCAAGCAGAGTTGAGCGACGTGCGCTCTAACGCTACGGGACACTGTTACCTGGAGTTTGTACAGAAAGACCCGCGCGGCAACGGCCTGGTGGCAACGGCGCGCGGTACCATTTGGAGCAACATCTACCGCCTGCTGAAACCCTATTTCGAGGAAAGTACCGGACAGGCGTTTGCCTCGGGCATCCAGGTGTTGGTCAAGGTGTCGGTACAATTCCACGAACTGTACGGGTATAGCCTCACGGTGCACGATATTGACCCGGCTTATACGCTGGGCGACCTGGCGCGCCGCCGCCGCGACATCCTGCGGCAACTGGAAGAAGAGGGCGTGCTTACCCTGAATAAAGAGTTGGAGTTCCCCTTGCTTCCGCAGCGCGTGGCGGTTATCTCTTCGGCTACGGCGGCGGGGTATGGCGACTTCTGTCACCAACTGCAACACAACCCGCGCGGATTCTATTTCCATGCCGAGCTATTTCCTGCGGTGATGCAAGGAGGGCAGGTGGAAAGTTCCATCCTGTCGGCACTCGATGCTATCCATGTCCGGCAGGACGAGTTCGATGTAGTGGTTATTATCCGGGGCGGGGGTGCTACGTCCGACTTATCGGGCTTTGACACTTACCTTCTTGCCGCTGCCTGCGCGCAATTCCCCTTGCCTATCCTCACCGGTATCGGGCATGAGCGCGACGATACCGTGCTCGACTCCGTAGCGCATACCCGTGTAAAGACACCCACCGCTGCTGCCGAACGCCTGATAGAAAGCGTAGCCGCCGCTGCCGACGAACTGGAATTCCTGCGCGCACAGCTCCAAACCGGTATTGCTATGAGGCTGGAGAAAGAACGGCGCACGCTTACCTACCTGCAAACGGCCATTCCTGCGCAGGCGGTACGGCGGTTGTCGCAAGCGCGCCTGGCATTGGTATCGGCACAGAAAGACTTGTCGCACGCATTGCCTGCGCTGTTTGCCCGCCAACGTCACCAGCTGGAGTTGTACAAACAACGCCTGTCCGATGCTTCGCCCGAGCGGTTGCTTGGCCGTGGCTACAGTATTACCCTGAAAAACGGGAAGGCCGTTACCGATGCTTCGCAGTTGAAACCCGGCGACACCCTTACCACCCGCCTGCACCGGGGCGAAGTAACATCTACCGTCACTAATAACAACAATTGATATGGCACCTAAAAAAGAAACTTACTCCCAAGCCATGGCGCGCCTGGAGAAGATTGTAGAACAGGTTAATGGCAACGAACTGGACATTGACCAACTGGCCGATACCATCAAAGATGCCAACGAGATTATAGCTTTTTGTTCGGCCAAACTTACGAAAGCCGAGCAGGAGATGGAAAAAATGTGGCAAAACACACAACCATCTGAAGAATAAAGGTTACTTTTGTTGCAATAAACAGTTCTTTAACAAATAACAACGATATGAAAGAGATTGACTGGGCTAATCTGTCGTTTGGATACATGCGCACAGATTATAACGTTAGAATTAACTACCGCAACGGCGCTTGGGGTAAATTGGAAATCAGCAGTGAGGAACACCTGAACCTGCACATGGCAGCTACCTGCCTGCACTACGGACAGGAAGCCTTCGAAGGTTTGAAAGCGTTCCGTGGAAAAGACGGTAAGGTGCGCATCTTCCGCCTGGAAGAGAATGCAGCCCGTATGCAAGCTACCAGCCGGGGTATTATGATGGCCGAACTGCCTACCGACCTCTTTCGCGATGCCGTACTTACTGCCGTGAAGATGAATGAGCGTTTCATTCCTCCTTATGAGAGTGGCGCTTCGTTGTACATCCGTCCGTTGTTGATTGGTACAGGTGCACAGGTAGGTGTTCGTCCCGCCGACGAATATATGTTTGTAGTATTTGTAACGCCGGTAGGCCCGTACTTCAAGGGTGGTTTTGCAGCTACTCCGTATGTTATTATCCGCGAGTTCGACCGCGCCGCACCGCACGGAACAGGTACCTACAAGATTGGTGGTAACTACGCAGCCAGCTTACGTGCCAACAAGAAAGCGCACGACCTGGGCTACTCCTGCGAGTTTTATTTGGACGCCAAAGAAAAGAAATACATTGACGAAGCGGGCGCTGCCAACTTCTTCGCCATTAAGAATGGTACATACATCACTCCGGAGTCGAGTTCCATCCTTCCGTCTATCACCAACAAGAGCTTGATGCAGTTGGCACAGGATTTGGGTATCAAGGTTGAACGCCGCCCCATTGCCGTAGAAGAACTGGCTACGTTTGAAGAAGCAGGTGCTTGCGGAACAGCAGCGGTTATCAGCCCCATTCAACGTATTGACGATGTAGAAAACAACATCTCGTATGTATTCTCACAAGACGGCAAGCCGGGTCCTGTTTCTACTAAATTGTATAACAAGTTGCGCGCTATCCAGTATGGCGACGAAGCCGATACACACGGTTGGGTAACGATTGTAGAATAAGTGGGAAAGAATAAATTAGAGAAATTTGCCGATATGGCAAGTTATCCGCATGTGTTCCAGTATCCTCACTCGGTGGCCGATGAAGTGCCGTTCGAGATGAAAGGGTGCTGGAACGAATGTTTTTTCAAGAACAACAACCCCATTGTGCTCGAATTGGGGTGCGGACGGGGCGAATATACCGTGGG
>JAVBVL010000121.1:0-3348 GCA_031554285.1 Bacteroides sp. | reverse complement strand
CATTGCCGACATTGCCGTGGCTACCAACAGCGGACAAATCAAGACCGGCTCGCTGAGTCGCTCGGACCGTATGGCTAAGTACAACCAACTATTACGCATTGAAGAAGAACTGGGCGACCGCGCCGTATATGGTTACAAACGAATAAAATAATTTCGTTGTATTACTGTCCAATAAAACAGGGAGGCCCGCAAGCCTCCCTGTTTTTGTTTCTAATCTTTTCAACAAAGCACTACCACTTCGCCACAATCGACATCTGCGAATAGGAGTAAGCACCAAAGTATCCCAACGCTCCGCCTGTGATGTTATTGGTGGGGTTAGCCAACGCATCGGAAGCACGATCCATTGTTTCCAGGAAAGTATAGGTACCTTTGTCTAAGCAGCGCATTTCTACGAGCAGTACATCACCGTTTTTGATGGGGTCTTCATCCTCACTATCTTCCTCATAACGCACATACATAGGTTGGTGAATCACCGCACCATCGGTAAACTCAGTAGAGAGTAGCCGTTGTTTCAGGCGGGGATATTCGCCATTGATAGCCACTACAAAGCGGTAGTATTGGTTCTCGGCACCGGCAGGGTCGCGGAAATGTGCCATCGGTTCCCAGTAATCTACCATGGAGAACTTCCACAGCGTAAGCGAGTCGATGGCAACGGCGGGTGGCATCTTGGAATGGGCGGTGTAGGTTTCTCCGTCACACTGTACCGTGAGGTGGTATTGGCGGCGCTCTACTCCTTGAATGGTAACGGCTACGTACTTGCCCTCGGCGTTAGGGGAGAGTTGTTCGTTGTTGCCGGCATCGTCGCTGATGGTTACCACGGCATCGGTCACAGGAGTATAAGGTGTATTGTCACTAAAAGCCTTGGAACGGGTAATAAGCACCTCGGCAGGAGAACCTTGGCGAATGACTCCTTCAATAACCAATTGGGGGTCGGCCGAGCGGAGGTCGACTTCTATTTCGTCTTCGCAGGCGACAACAAACAGGACAGTGAGCAGAATAGCACTCCACACCCTGGCCCGTTGTGCGATATTTCTTTGTATTTTGGTAAGCATCATCTGACTAAAATTTAAAGTTCCACGAAACAGAAGGCACATAGGTAAACAACAAGTAACGGTAAGCCGACGTTTTACTGGTATCTTTCTCGTTGGTTTTGAATTGAATCATATAGGCATTGCGACGGCCGTAAGCATTGTACAAACTGAAAGCCAGTTCCGACTCATACTTGCGCGTTTTCTTGAGCAGCAAGGTAGCTCCCAGGTCTAACCGATGGTAATCGGGCGCACGGTAGCCGTTGCGCTCGGCGTAGTACATTACGTCTTTGCCGTCTACACGGTACTTACCACTGGGGTACGTAATGGCATTACCGGTGTAATATACCCAGGCGGCAGAGATTGTCCACTTAGGACTGAGCTCATAGATACCTACAATGGAAATATCGTGCGTACGGTCCTGATAGGCGTTGTACCATTGGTTGTTGTTAATGCCGTCAATCTTCTTCTCCGATTTGGAGAGGGTGTACGAAATCCAGCCGTTGAGCCGCCCCACACGTTTCTTGAACATCATCTCTACTCCGTAGGCACGCCCCTTGCCATACAACAGTTCCGTATCAACCACATCGTAATTAAACACTTCGGCATGATCCTTGTAATCAATCTGGTTGCGCATGTCCTTGTAGTACGCCTCCACGCTAAGTTCGTAGGTATTGTTGGCAAAATTGCGGAAATAGCCCAGGGTAAACTGGTCGGCTATCTGCGGCTTCACGTTATTGGAGCTCGATGTCCAGCGGTCGAACGGTGTGCCTTGCGCTACATACGTAAGCAAGTGCATGTTCTGCGTGGTGCGTGAGTACGATGCTTTCACAGACGATACATTGTTCAGTTTGTAAGCCAGCGATAGGCGCGGTTCCAGGTTGACATATGTTTTCGCAAACTTGCCGCCACTGTACCAAGTGGTATCTGTCACTTGCTTGTTAGCATCCAGGGTGTAATATTCGCCGGGGCCCATGGCCGAGAAGATGGAGAGCCGCAAGCCGTACAACAGTTCCAAGCGATGGCTTACTTTCCATTGGTTAGAAACGTAGAGCCCGTTCTCCCACGAATAACGATGAAGCAGATTCGTCCGGTTCTCTACATCCGAATTGATACTGACATCGCCCGGCGCCAGGTTGTGCCAGGTAGACTGAAAGCCCAACCGCCACACGCTCTTATCGCTTTTAGTATATTGAAAATCCTGTTTCAGGGTGTAGTCCTGCACTTTGGCACCACCTTCCATGTACATACCCATATCCATCATAAAGTCGTACGAGTATTGGTTGTACATCAGCGAAGTAGCCGACAGCCAACGGTCGTTCATGGTGCGTGTCCATTTGGCATTGGCAAAGGCGTTGCCCCAACTGGTTTCCGCCAGGTCTTTGAGCACCATCTTATCACGTCCAAGGTATCCGGAAATAGAAAGCTGGTCTTTATCAGAGATGATGAAGTTCAGTTTGGCATTCAAGTCGTAAAAATAAAGGTACGCATTCTGCGCCTTTTCCACACCCGACAGGCGGGCAATGGCATCGGCATAGGTACGACGCGCTCCAATGAGGAAGGATGACTTGCCTTTCTTAATGGGTCCTTCCAAATTCAGTTTGGAAGAAATCAGCCCGATACCACCCGACAGATGATAATCTTGCATATCGCCGTTACGCTGCTGCACATCGAGCACTGCCGAGAGTCGCTCGCCGTATTGCGCCGGGATAGGACCTTTGTACAACGCCACATCACGCAACACATCGGAGTTAAAGGTAGAAAAGAAACCCATGAGGTGCGAAGCATTGTACACCGATACATTGTCGAGCATAATGAGGTTTTGATCGGCTGTACCACCGCGTACAAAGAAACCGCTACTCCCCTCACCCGCGCTCTTCACACCCGGCATCAGTTCGAGAGATTTTATCACATCGCGTTCGCCCATCAGTACCGGTAGCTTGTTGAGTTGCAATACTTCCATCTGGGTAACACCCGTTTGCGCATCACTTACATTGGCATCCGGACGTTTCGAGGTTACCACTACTTCGTCTAACTGGTGCGACTTCTGCAACAGTTCAATATCCTGCCTGACATCTTTATTGGAAATGTTTACCGCTACATCTTGCATATCGTAGCCCAGGTAATGCACGGTAAATACCTGCCTTCCTTTAGGTAACGTAAAGGCATACCGGCCATCGGCATCGGTTACTGCTCCTTTAGTGGCATTGCTTTTGGGAATAAGAGTTACGCCTATCAACGGCTCTTTTGTTTTGGAATCGGTTACTATGCCTGATACTTTGTATCCTTGCCCATACGAAAAAAGAGACAGCACACAAAG
>JAVBVL010000080.1:0-4601 GCA_031554285.1 Bacteroides sp. | reverse complement strand
CTCTCCCGCCAGAAACGTTTCCAGGTAAAGCGGGCGGTGGGGCGTTGTTCCACAAAAGCCAATCCTACCCGGCATCCGGCATGTGCCAGTTGCATGGCTTGTTCGGTAAACATATATCCGCGGTGTGGCGACGAGTCGCGCTCAGGGTAATACATGGGTAGTATCAGGATGTGCATTTGTTCCATTAGTTGCGGCGTTTGCGTTGTACAAGCTGGGTTACTTCGTTACTCATCTCCAGGCGGAAGAACAGGCAGCCTCCACCATAGAACAAGGCGGCGCAAGGTATCTGTATAGCCATGCGCAGGTACATATTCATCTCTGCAAAGTAGAATACACCCGCTACCAATGCCATGCCTAACGCCAGCATCAGGTAAGGTGATATGGAGATAAAGAATGCACGGAACCGGTAGGAGATGATGCGGCAGGCATAATAGCCCGACAGTAGCATGGCGAAGAACGAGTAAGCTACCCATCCCCATGCCAACGCATGTACGCCCCATTGGAAAGTACATAGAATGGCAAGTACGAGGAACGACTTCTTGGCAATCTCTACCCGCAGGTAGGTGCGCGACTTTCCTTTGGCTACCAACAGTTCATTAAATACTTGTGCAAATACCGAAAAGAGTCCCGACAGCAACAAGATACGGAAAATACTTACCGAGGGCAACCACTTCTCGCCAATCATACCCACCAGGAGCGGTTCGGCAATCACGAAAAGTCCTAACAGGACCGGAAACAGTACAAAGGCAATGCTCTTGTTGGTTTTTTGCAATACCCGTCCCAACCGTTCGTTGTCACTATTCACGTTAGAGAATACGGGCAAAGCCACCGTGCGGAAGGTATTGGAGATAAGCGATACCGGGATATCCTGGTACTTATTGGCCTGCTGGTAATAACCCAACTCTACTTTATTATATACTTTACCAATAATAACGGAGTAGATGTTGTTAAAGATAACGTTAATCAAACCCGACGCCAGCATGTGCGAACTGAAAGCAAAAGCCTCGCGCAACGGTTGCATGCTGAACCCCCAGGAGGGTCGCCACCGGTTGAACATCCAGAGCAGCAGGCTCTTGAAGAGTGCAAGCAACAATGTTTGCGATACCAGTGCCCACACACCCATGCCGCAGATAGCCAGTATCATGGCTACAGCGGACGACAGGAACAGGGCTGCAAAGTTAATCTTCGCCAGGCGGTTAAAGTGTAAGTGCTTGGTAAGTTGAATGGTTTGTATAAAGTTGAAGGCGTTAAACAGGATGGTAAGAAACAGCACGCGCGACAGCACTACCAGTTGAGGCTCCCCGAAGAACTCCGCAATCAGCGGTGCCGAGAAGAACAGCACCAGGTACAGCACCACGCTGACAAACACGTTGAAGTAGAACACCGCATTGAAGTCGGCCTGCGTGGCATCCTGTTTTTTGATAAGTGCACCGCCAAAGCCGCTATCCAGCAATACATTGGAGAGGGCAATGAAGATGGCAAGCATCCCCACCAACCCGTAATCGGCCTGCGACAGGATGCGCGCCAGCACAATACCCGTTGCCAGGTAGATAAATTGCTGTCCGAATTTATCTACGAAGCTCCACCCTAAGGCTTTTACGGTCCTGTCTTTCAGGTTTTCCTCTGTCATTAGCTGCACGGCTTGTCCCTTTGCAGGGAGGGGTGTATTATTTCACTTCGCTGCCCGGCTTCACTTCGCGCTGCGGCATGACTACTGCCAGGCTGCCGTCGTTGTTCTCGGCCGAGAGAATCATGCCTTCGCTCACAATACCTTTCAGTTTGCGCGGCGCTAGGTTGGCAATGAAGCACACCTGTTTGTCTACCAACTCTTCCGGTTGGTAATGCTGGGCAATACCGCTCACGATGGTACGAGTTTCCAGTCCGTCGTCAATTTTGAACTGTAACAACTTGTCGGCTTTGGGTACACGTTGGCATTCCAGTACGGTACCTACGCGTATATCCAGCTTGGTGAAGTCGTCAAACTCAATATTAGGGCGGATGGGGTTGGCTTTGTAGTTAGCCTCTTCGTTCGCCTTTTTGGTGTCGAGCAGCTTTTGTACCTGTGCCTCGATGGTAGCATCTTCAATTTTTTCGAAGAGCAGGGCGGGCTGGTTCAGTTGGTGTCCCGGGGCAAGGAGGTCGTTACGTCCCAGGTCGGTCCACTCGAAGCTCTCCATGTTCAACATCTCGCGCAGGGCTTTCGAGCTGAAAGGCAAGAAGGGTTCAAAGGCGATAGCGAGATTGGCAACCAATTGCAACGAGATATTCAGGATGGTGCCTACACGCTCCATATCGGTCTTCGCCAGTTTCCACGGTTCCGTATCGGCCAGGTATTTGTTACCGATGCGTGCCAGGTTCATGGCTTCCTTCTGTGCATCGCGGAATTTGAATACGTCGAGCAGCTTTTCTACTTCCTTCTTCACGTCGGCAAACTCCTTCAGGGTTTCTTTGTCGTACTCTGTCAGTTCGCCGGCAGCGGGTACTTTGCTGTCGAAATACTTCTGGGTAAGTACCAGGGCGCGGTTTACGAAGTTACCATATACAGCAACCAACTCGTTGTTATTGCGTGCCTGGAAGTCCTTCCAGGTAAAGTCGTTGTCTTTGGTTTCAGGCGCATTGGCGGTGAGCACGTAGCGCAACACGTCCTGCTTGCCGGGGAAATCTTCCAGATACTCGTGCAACCATACCGCCCAGTTGCGTGAAGTCGATATCTTATCGCCTTCCAGGTTGAGGAACTCGTTGCTGGGTACGTTATCCGGCAGGATGTAACTGCCTTCGGCTTTCAGCATGGCGGGGAATACGATGCAGTGGAACACGATGTTATCTTTACCGATGAAGTGTACCAGGCGGGTTTCGGGGTCTTTCCACCAGGTTTCCCACGTATCGGGCAACAGTTCTTTAGTGTTCGAGATGTATCCGATGGGCGCGTCGAACCATACGTACAACACTTTACCTTCGGCACCTTCAACCGGAACGGGGATACCCCAATCCAGGTCGCGGCTTACGGCACGCGGTTGCAAGCCCATGTCGAGCCAACTCTTGCACTGTCCGTACACGTTGGGTCGCCATTCTTTGTGGTCTTCCAGTATCCATTGGCGCAACCAAGCTTCGTGCTTGTCGAGCGGGAGGTACCAGTGTTTGGTTTCACGCATTACCGGCTTGCTGCCGCTGATGGCGCTCTTCGGGTTAATCAGTTCGGTGGGCGAGAGGGAAGTTCCGCACTTCTCGCACTGGTCGCCATAGGCGCCCTCGGAGTGGCAGTGGGGACATTCGCCGGTAATGTAGCGGTCGGCAAGGAACTGGTGCGCTTCCTCGTCGTAGTATTGTTCGGACGAGCGCTCTACAAACTCGCCCTTGTCATACAGCGTGCGGAAGAACTCCGAAGCCAGTTCGTGGTGAGTCTTGGAAGTGGTACGGCTGTAGATGTCGAACGAAATGCCGAACTCGGCAAACGATTTCTTAATGAGCGTGTGGTAGCGGTCTACGATATCTTGCGGCGTAACGCCTTCCTTGCGGGCGCGGATGGTGATGGGTACTCCATGCTCATCGGAGCCGCCAATGAAGAGAACGTCTTGCTTTTTCAATCTCAGGTAACGTACGTAGATGTCCGAAGGAACATATACGCCGGCCAAATGGCCGATATGTACGGGACCGTTAGCATACGGCAGGGCCGATGTTACGGTGGTGCGTTTGAATTTATTTTCCATTGCGAGTGAATATGTGTGTAAGTTTGTTACTGATCCTGTTGCGTATGAACATGCAAAGATAGTTATTTTGCGTAGACTGCGCAAAAACCGCCTTGATTTGTTACCCGCACAGGGAAAGGAAGTTGCGGCAGGTAACTTGATAAAACTTTACAAGTAACCAAATCTTGTCAAGAGTAACTTTATAGATTATTAACTAAGCAGGTAATTGCCGGAATATAATCGGCTAAAATGCGGGGATTATCGGCTTATTCTGTGGGCTTAGCCGATAAAACTCAATTATCAAGGCATGAAAAAAAATTATCAAGGCATGAAGTTGAGGTTATCATGCCGGGAAAAGGGGTAAAAGATGGTTGTCTTTTCATAAAATACTTCTATCTTTTTCAAAAACACTTCCATCTTCTTGGGTAAACATAGCCATCTTTTGAAACCCTCGTCACCAAGCAAAAAAATAGGGAAGCCGCTCGGCTTCCCTATTGTAAGTGTAGTATAACTTGAAACTACTTTATGATTACTGACACGAAGATACTACATTCCGGCGACATGTGCAAGTGTGCCGATAGCATTACCGCCCGGCAATTCCCTCATAAATACAAACAAATTTGGGGCGACAAGCCATAGAATGAGCACTTTATTGCCGTCGGTTTTAACCGACGGATTAATAAATGAGGAGCGAAGCGACCCTCCTCTGCGGGTTTTAACCCCAGGCCTCTTCATTGCATTATAACTCAGGAACCTGGGGTTAAAACCCGCAGAGGTATAAATGATTGTTTAATGCTCCGCAAACCGTCGGTTAAAACCGACGGCAATAAAGTGCTCATCCTGTGGTTCTCCGCACAAACCAAATATCAAAACGACAAAGATTTCTGTAAGAAACAGCGCAAATACTCCCTCTTT
>JAVBVL010000047.1:0-10187 GCA_031554285.1 Bacteroides sp. | reverse complement strand
CCGTCGTTGATAATCTGTTCGTTCAGGATATCGAGCATTTCGAGGAACGAAGTGTCGCCCGGAATGTCTTTCATTTGGAATGTTTCAAAAGCGCCTTTTGCTTTCGGGCCTTTCTGACGCCATACCTTGAGCGTGAATGATATATTTTTATCCATCTTGAATTATGCTTTATAGTTACGAGTCTGTACTTTAACGAATTGGTAGTTCAAGTCTTCCTTGAGCATTTCCGGTGCTGTATCTTCGCCGGTGTACTTCCAACAACCTACATACGAGAAGTTCTGGTCGTCACGCAAGGCTTCACCTTCCGGAGTTTGGAACTCTTCGCGGAAGTGACCACCACACGATTCTTCGCGGTGCAAACCGTCACGAGCCATCAACATACCTACTTCAATGAAGTCAATCAAGCGCAATGCTTTTTCAAGTTCGATGTTCAGTTCGTTGATTTCACCCGGCAGACGAAGGTTGGTCCAGAAGTCTTTCTTCACTTCTTCGATACCCTTCAAGGCAGTTTGAAGTGATTCTTTGGTACGGCCCATACCAACGAATTCCCACATGATGTTACCCAATTTCTTGTGGATTGAGTCAACAGAGTGTTTACCGTTGATGGCCTTAATTTTCTTAATCTTGTCCAAAACTTCTTTCTCAACAGCAACGAACTCGGGCAGATCGGTAGAGAAGCGCGGAACCTGGATTTGATCGGCCAGGTAGTTCTGGATGGTGTAAGGCAATACGAAGTAACCGTCGGCCAAACCTTGCATCAATGCCGAAGCACCCAAGCGGTTAGCACCGTGGTCGGAGAAGTTTGCTTCACCAATAGCGAACAAGCCCGGGATAGACGTCATCAATTCATAGTCAACCCAGATACCACCCATGGTGTAGTGGATAGCGGGGAATATCATCATCGGAGTCTTGTACGGGTTTTCGTCGGTGATTTCTTCGTACATATCGAACAAGTTACCGTAACGGGCGCGAACTACATCTTCGCCCAAACGGTCGATTGCATATTTAAAGTCGAGGAATACAGCCAAACCGGTGTTGTTTACACCGAAGCCTGCATCGCAACGTTCTTTAGCGGCACGTGAAGCCACGTCGCGCGGAACAAGGTTACCGAAGGCGGGGTAGCGGCGTTCCAAATAGAAGTCACGTTGATCGTCGGGAATATCGTTGGGTTTCAGTGTACCTGCCTGCAAAGCTTTGGCATCTTCAATACGTTTGGGAACCCAGATACGTCCGTCGTTACGCAATGATTCCGACATCAAAGTCAGCTTCGATTGCTTATCGCCGTGTACCGGAACACAAGTGGGGTGAATCTGCGCGAAGCAAGGGTTCGCGAAATAAGCGCCACGGCGGTAGCATTGGATAGCGGCCGAACCGTTAGAGCCCATTGCATTGGTAGAAAGGAAGAACGCGTTACCGTAACCACCTGTGCCAATTACTACAGCGTGAGCCGAGAAACGTTCGATACCACCTGTAACCAGGTTACGGGCGATGATACCGCGGGCACGTCCTTCGATAATTACGAGGTCGAGCATTTCGTAACGGGTGTACAGCTTCACAGTACCTTGTTGTACCTGGCGGCTCAATGCAGAGTAAGCGCCGAGCAACAACTGTTGTCCCGTTTGGCCGCGGGCATAGAACGTACGTGATACCTGCGCACCACCGAAGGAACGGTTATCGAGTGTGCCACCGTAATCGCGTGCAAAAGGAACACCTTGAGCCACACATTGGTCGATGATGGCGTTGGCTACTTCGGCCAAACGATATACGTTAGCTTCGCGGGCGCGGTAGTCGCCACCTTTAATAGTATCGTAGAAAAGACGGTATACAGAGTCACCGTCGTTCGGATAATTCTTAGCAGCATTGATACCTCCCTGTGCAGCGATAGAGTGTGCACGACGGGGAGAATCCTGAATACAGAAGTTGAATACTCTGAATCCCATTTCCCCCAGTGAAGCGGCAGCCGAAGCTCCGGCAAGACCGGTTCCCACCACGATAACGTCAAGGCGACGTTTGTTAGCGGGGTTCACCAATTTCTGATGAGCTTTATAGTTACTCCATTTTTCGGCTAATGCGCCTTCCGGAATCTTTGAATCTATCTTAGTCATATTGCTATATCTGTTTTATGGTTACAATGAATGATTAACAAGCTCCGCAGCTGGCACCGCAGCACAGTGATAGGATGTAATATACCACTACTACAACGGCAAAACCCAAAACAATGAGTGTTGAGTAGATGTTAGAGATACATTTCCAGCGTTCGAACCAGATTTTGTTGCTCCAACCCAGTGTTTGCAAAGCACTCCAAAAACCGTGAGTCAAGTGGAACCACAAAGCAACCAACCAAACCAGGTAAAGAACCACATAAACAGGGCAACTGAATGTGTAACGGATAAGTCCGGCACCATCGGTAGCCGCATAAGCACCACCGTTTAATACAGTTTCGTGTCCGCCTGTAATTTCTACGAGCTGCATTTTAGCCCAGAAGTTGAACAGGTGAAGTCCCAAACCTACGATAACTACGAGACCCAACACCAACATGTTCTGTGAAGCCCATTCTACTGTTTTAGGCTTAGCTGTTACAGCATAACGTTCGGTTCCGCGAGCATTACGGTTTTGCATAGTAAGCCAGAAGGCGTACACAATGTGAATTACAAACAAGCCTGCCAATCCCAAAGTAGCTACCAGTGCATACCAGTTTGCTCCCAGGAACTCACAAATCATGTTGTATCCCTCCGCTGAGAAGATGGCAACAAGGTTCATCGCCATGTGAAAGGTTAGAAACAGGACAAGGGCGATACCGGTAACACTCATCACCACTTTCCTACCTACAGATGAATTACATAACCACATAAATGATTGATTTTTAATTATTAAATGTTAGAATTATTTCTCTGTTCAATGAATGTTTGCGTATTATCCCGCAAAAATAGATGAAATACCTTGATAAAGCAAGCAATTAAAGAAAGAATTCTTTAATTGCAATAAGTAATTGGTGGAGATGCTAAAACTAACTCCCCAACTTACATATACTAACTATTTGTTATGTACAAATTAAGTGGGTTCCTTACAAGGTTCTCATGGGTTCCTTGCAAGGAACTTATTGAATCCTTACAAGGAACTCATTGTTTCCTTGCAAGGAACCCACTTATTTTATGCAATTGAGAGGTTTATTCAATTAATGCCGGATAGTTAGTTTATACGAATAAGAGAGTTGTTTTTAGTAAACAAGGGGACATGCCCTCACGAGCATGCCCCCTTTCACAGCGTAAAACCTAAATCGGTTAAAACTTGAATCCGATTTTCAGTGTCGGAGCCGCCAGGATGCTGTAATTGTGGCTATTGGCCGACAGATTACCTAATCCTTCCTGGGGTTTGAATGTTGTTTTATTATACGTATAGGCAAAAGGATCTACCTGGCAGCCCACGAAGAATCCGGGCAACACGTAATAATCCATGCCGAATGTCAAAGCACCGCGTATGTTGAACGCTTCGGCCACCGTTTTGCCCATTGATTCGGGCTCATCGTATTTGGCCTGGTTCTGGCTGTAAGCATATCCGCCACGTACGCCTGTGTAGAGCATCAGTCCGGGAACACCGTTTAGTTTGAAGTAACGGTCGATACCGGTGAATACATTAAAAGTTAACGAACTGGCATTGGCCACCGCCCGGTAGTTGGGGATCGACCCATCGCCTGCTTCGGTGTTCACGTCGATAGTGCCGGGAACGGCCGAATAGCCGGGGTTGTTCGTGAAGTTAAAACCGCCACCCAAGTTCAGCTTCCAATTGTTGTGTACAAACCATCCTAATTCCAGTCCAACCATCAGTTGTTTGTCTGTCCAGTTGGTAGAGAGGGCTGCCACTTCATAGTCCGTCAGTAAACCCGACGGAGCCATGATGTTGGTGTAGCTGTTGTATCCTACAGTAGCTGCAACGGTGAGGTCTCCTTTTTTAGGGAGTAAGCCCTCTTTGTTTTGCGCACCGGCTGTAAGGCACATCATAGGCAGAACGGCTAATATCAAAAGTTTTTTTATCATCATATTACTTTTTATTACCGTTTCTACTGGGGTTTATTTCAAAGCTGCATCGAGTGCGGCTTTTGCTTTGGCAACGATTACTTTTTGAGCTTCGATTTGCGTTTTCAGGTTAGCAATGATTTCTTCCTGATTAGCGATAAGAGCTTTCTGATATGCTGCAGAGTCAATCGAATAAGAATTATTCAAGTTTGCTATGTTCTTTTGGTATCCCGCAATTTGAGTGTCACAGAATGCAATCTCTTCTTGAATATCAGTTGTGCTATAATAGATGTTGCGAACCGAAGTGTAAAGGTTGCCAAGCTCTGTGTATTTCTCATTAGCATCATAATAAGCAATCTGTGCGGCAACATAAGCCTCGGCAAGCTTCTTAACATCTTCAAGGGCTTTGTCATAAGCAGCCTTGTCTTCTCCGGAGAGGGAAGCAACTAATGTTTCAAACTTATCCAATGGCTTTTGATAATCGTTTTCTAATTTCACTTTCGCTGCTTCTAATTGTTCATTAGCCCAGGCAAGTTCAATCTCTTTCTCTTTTACAACTTTTTCAAGAGCTGCAATTTCGTCTGCTGTTTTTCCGCTATCCGGATCTTTTGCATCTTCGAGAGCCTCTTTTGCATCTGCTAAGTTCTCTTCTGCAGTTTCTACGGCGAGGTATTTACCTGTGCCCGGATCGGTGTCTGTTTTGGGTGAACCAAGTGTGTTTTTCTTGTAATCGGCGAGATCCTCTGTTAATGATTTTCTTTTCGCTAAGATGTTGCTCTCTTTAATAGAGAATGTAGATGCGGGATTTGACCATATAATATAATCGGGGGTGGCAATCTCTTCTGTCAAAACAACGTCTTTACGCTCTAGGGGAAGGTTGTAATCCATCGATAGTGCATTCAACGCAATTACAGTTTTAAGTGTAGAAGTGATAGGAACGTTGTAGACTGCAAAATTATTGAGCGCTTTGTCGAAGCTGTCGTAAGCTTTGCTTTGAACGTCTAATGCAGGTGTTATTGCATTGAAAGCTTCAGAACGTTTTACTAATAACTCCTGCATCTCTTTTTGGAGTGCAGCCTTGTCATTTGCAGGCAATGCTGCTAATGCAGTTTTTTTTGCTGTATAGCTTGCTATTTCATTGTTGTAATATAAGGTACGTTCCTTTACATAAGCTTCAGCGTTTATGAGATTTGCTTGAAGCAAGGTCAAATTTATGTTAGCTGTAGCCAAATCTTCGTTTTGGTTTGCTAAAGTAAAAGCTTCATTATTGTAAGCAATAAACAAATTTTTGATTCTTTGATCTTCTATATCAAGCAAGTCTTTCTCGTATTGGGCAGCTTGTTTCTTAGCTAACATGAGGTCAGCTTGTGCTTGTGCTTTAATTTTTTCAATTTTAGCAGCAAATTCTTGTTTAGCCTGCTCTGTCATCTGCTTTTGATATTCTGCGTTTGCATTTTCGGCGGCAGCTTTCGCTTTTTCGTATTCAGCTTTTGCTTCGAGTAAAGCTTTTTCTGCATTGGCATAAATGAGTTCTGCCTCTGCCTTGGCTTTGTCTAATGCAGCCATGGCTTTTAATTGTTCGGCTTTCGCACTGCGAACCGCTTCTACCGAAGCCGATTCTTTGTCGTCTACGCAAGCACTTAGTGATAATACACCTACAAGTGCTGCAACTAACATGAGTTTCTTTTTCATAATAAATTGTTTTTTGTGAATAAAAATATGTTTGAATAATGTTGTATAGATAAAAACTAATTACAATAAATCATCTTAACCAGAAGAGTATTGTTCATGTGTCTCAATTATAGATTCTTGAAATACCATAAATAAAAAATCTCTCTTTGATTTTGTATACGATGTCTCCTTTATTTTTATTATAGGGATTTTTCGTATTGCTTTTTCTTTGTTGTTTCCAAGATGTTTATAAATATTGTTTTATGGGAACTAATTTTAATTCTGAATACAAGTTTTGTATATAATTATAAATCAGTTATTTATAAGGCTTTTGTATCCATAAACACATCGTTTCTGAAAATAAATTATGTCTATTTATCCGGTAGCAAATATAAATCAATAAAACTAAAAAAATATTTCTAGAAATAGCGAAAGACCTGAACTGTTAGTTTATATACCCGTATTGTACAAAAGATGTATCGAACGGGCAGAAATATTAATTGATTGTTATTCCCATTTTTGTGTATTTCACAGAGTTTTTCTTAATAGGTAAATTTAATAAACAAAACGTATCATTTTTATTCTTATTTTTGATAAATTATTATGATTTTATTTGAGGGGGAAATTATGGAAACATGTAACATTTTGATAGCAGATAGTGAATCAAATTCGAGAATTTGTTTTGCTAAGATTATGGATGCTGTTGTACCTGGCGCATTTGTGCATCAGGCAGATAGTGTGGGTGAGGCTTTGGCTGTGTTAGAACGGTCGAAGGTAGATATTGTGTTTCTTGACATTAGCCTGCCTCCTACGGGGGGAATGGGGATTATGGAGAAGCTAAGTAGAATGATAACCCAGCCTTTGGTATTTGTTACTTCTACTCATGAGCATATAGGGCGGGCGCAAGAGGTTGTTAAGTCGGGTGCATCCGGTTATTTCGTAAAGCCAAGTAAGAGTATGACTTTTTCAAGACTGTTCTACAATGTGGTTATGGGGGAGAAGGAACCGGAGGGTTCTGATACATTGATGCTGTCGACGGCTATTGGAATTTGCCCTACATTGGTTAGCAGTATAATTGCTGTTGAGAAAGTGCAAAGAAATGTGTTGAATGTATATACTCATGAAAGGGTATTGAAGGATGTGCGCGGTACATTGTTAGAGATGGAAGGCTATCTTTCGCCCGATTTTGTATATATCAGCAGGCAGTGCATGCTTAACAAATCGGCAATAGTCCGGATTATTCCCAAGACCAGGGAGGTGTTCCTGAATGTAAAAGATAGCGAAGAGGGATTTGTGTGCAGTCGGGAGAGAGCACGCGATTTGGTGTTGTGGTTTAATTCAAAAAAGAAAAATGGGAATTAGGCTTTCTTCCGGATGTCTTCTCCTTTAGCCGTACGGTTGCGCAGGGCACGTGGTGAATCACCAAATGATGCTTTGCAGAAGTGGGCAAAATGGGAAAGGGAATCGAATCCGTACCGGTTACTGATTTCAGTAATGCGATCCTTGGTGTGTTGTAAGTCGTCGAGGATGCCTTCGCGTTTTTTATCCAGAATCCATTCATATACCGGTACTCCATACATGGCTTTGAAGAGGCGGCGAAACGTGGTAACCGTATAGCCGCCCAAATGGGCGAACTCTTCTACATTCTTTACTTTGTCGTAATTTTGCATCACGAAATACTGGAAGCTTTCCGTATAAGAACTAATGGGGTAGAAGAATGTACTTAATTGTGGTGACGGGTAGTAGCAAATCAACAGGTATACCAACTCCTGGCACTTGATATCCACAAAAGCGCTGCAAGGAGTTTGCTCATCCAAATACTCACACAAATCGGACATAAAGTTATTCAGACGTTGATTCATAACCAACGGGCTGTACGTAAGTGGAGCCCCGGAAAAATTGATGATTTGTTGATAACGTGCTTCGCAAATCAGCGGAAGTTCATTAAAGTGGAAAATAACATATTCTACATCGGTAAGTGCCAGTTGTTCCAATTTAGAACCGATGGCTTGTAAAATAATTTGTCCCGGACGCAATGTATGTCCCGGATATTCTTCACTGTTAATCAGCAACTCACCTTTAAGCATGAATATCATACAGTTTTGTGTACACTTATCTGAAGGAAAATGTTCTCCTTTGCGAAGTAGCGTATGAACAAGTATACCCTCAGAAGCCTTGGGGCACTGTGAACAGTCGGAGAGACGTATGCAGTGAGAGTCTTTTATCATGTATTAAATGCAAGTATTATATGTCCAACGACAAAGATATGTCTTTTTTTGAAAAGCTCAATATTTTTATGGTATCTTTGCTGAATAATTTAATGAAATTCCGCATGAAAAAGGCTGTTCTTGCTTGTTTTTTGAGTTTCTGCACAGTTTTTGTATGTGCACAAAATTGGGATATTAATACTTTACATCGAATTAATAGCTGGGACAGTGGTTTCCCGAGAAGCTATAGTAAATTTATTTCTGGTTCTACTCCGGTAGTTTTGGCAGGAATTCCCGCAGGGATGGCCATTTATGCTGCTATAAAGAAAGATCAACCGTTATTACAAAATGCTATCTATGTAGGAAGCAGCGTAGCCGAGGCTTTGGTGTTGACGTATGCCATGAAATATACATTTGACCGCCAACGTCCTTACGATCGTTATCCCGACCGGGTATATCCATCCAACTATGAAGATAGTCCTTCGTTTCCTTCTGCCCATACAGCCGGGGCTTTCTCTCTGGCAACTTCCTTATGCATCAAATATCCCAAGTGGTATGTTATCGCTCCATCGGCTTTGTGGGCCTGTTCAGTGGGTTTTGCGCGGATGAATGAAGGGGTGCACTATCCTACCGATGTGATAGGTGGCGCAGCCATAGGTGCCGGATGCGCCGTTGCCAATGTTTACATCAATCGCTGGCTGAATAGTTGGCTGTTTGGAAAAGGGCACTAATTGCCCTTCAACATCTTTTCATAGGAGCCGTCTTTGAGTATCCGGATGGCTTTCAACACGCTCGGGTTGGTTTGGTTGGAAACCTGAAAGTATTCGCTCATATCCCATAGGTCGCGTGCTACCAATGCTTTGAGTTGGTTCTTGATTAACGGCAACGAGGTGTTGTATTGCTTTTCGTCAAAGGCGATGTTTTCTTTATCTGCCATTTCACGCAGGGTTGCTATCATCTCATCGTCAATCTCAAACTTCTCGTTAAACTGGGCAAACGACTTATATTGCTCCTTAAGCGCCTTACGGTTCTTATCGATGTACTTCATGGTTAGCTTGAGAGTTAATCCTTTGGCTATCAGGTTACGGTGATAGTTTGTATATAAAGTAGTATCGATGGGTACAAAATAATCAGGCATAATACCACCTCCGCCGTATACGGTACGTTCCAGTTTCTTCGTTTGGCATTTCAGAGAATCAGGAAAGTGAATGCTGTCTGCATTGGTCATTTCGCCCCGGTTGTATCGTTCAATCAAATCGTTTTGATAAGCTGACTCATTGAGGTTCCTTGAGGGGAGGTCGTTATCTGCCAGGCTGCTGTATGGCTTTTGGATGCAACGTCCGGCGGGAGTGTAGTAACGTGCAATGGTCAGACGAATCATAGAACCGTCGGGCAAGTCGATAGGACGTTGTACCAACCCTTTCCCGAACGAGCGACGGCCTACTACGATACCTCTGTCCCAATCCTGTACGGCACCCGTAACAATTTCACTCGCCGAAGCCGAAAACTCGTCAATCAGTACTACCAAGCGACCTTTCCGGAAGTTTCCGGTACCTTTGGCAAAGAACTCGCTCCGGTCGGCACTTCTCCCTTCGGTATATACAATGAGCTCTTTGGAGTCCAGGAACTCGTTAGCCAGGTCGATAGAGGCATTAAGGTATCCGCCTCCATTACCTTGTAAGTCTACAATCAGGTCTTTCATTCCTTTCTTTTGCAGATCCTTCAAAGCTTTGGAGAACTCCTCGGCTGTAGTGGCGCCAAAACGGTTGATGCGGATGTAGCCTGTCTTCGGGTCAACCAGGTAGGAAGCATCCAGACTGTAAATGGGAATTTTATCACGCTTTACCGTGAATACCAACGCATCTTTTACGTCCCGGCGTACAATGGTAAGGTTTACTTTAGACTCTTTAGGACCGCGCAACCGGCTCATGATGTCTTCGGTACTCATTTTTACTCCGGCAATGGCAGAGTCGTTCACGGCAACAATCCGGTCGCCGGCGAGGATGCCTACTTTTTCCGAGGGACCGTTACTTACCGGTTGAATCACCAACAAGGTGTCTTCTACCATTTGAAACTGTACACCGATACCCTCAAAGTTGCCTTGCAGCGGTTCGTTCATTTTCTTTACCTCCTCGGCATTCGAGTAAGTAGAGTGCGGATCCAGTTGTTCCAACATCTTGATAATACCGGCTTCCACCAGTTTATCTTCGTTTACGTTGTCTACATATAAATTGGTAATGGCAAACTCCGCCATTTGCAGTTTGCGGGCAGCGGGAGTTCCGAAGTTTTGTGCATG
>JAVBVL010000005.1:0-58670 GCA_031554285.1 Bacteroides sp. | reverse complement strand
GCACTCTTGGAATGACATACAATCCGTGGCGCATGTTTGGTGCACATCTAATACCGTGGGCTGTCGCCCACGGCTACGAACACATAGCCCCTCCGGGGCAAGTGAACCAACGGCCGGCGAAGCTAAAGAAAGCGGATAATCATATAATAAAATATCTCCTGCACAATCTACCTGGTTGATGGCAATGGATCATTTATAAAAAATAATAATTACGAATAACAGCTCCTCTACTACCATTCCTTTTTCTATACACCATATCTCAAAACACCAAATCGGAAAAGTTCTCCGAAAAATAAGCCGAGAAGAGGCATAAACAATTGTAATTAATTAAAAAACAACAATTTACAACCTCTCCTCAGATTTATAGTCGTCATTTTACTGCCTAAAGGGCAGTTGACAGTTAATGGACAGTAAACGTTCACAGTTTACTCCCTCTTTTCTTTACAACAGAAGTCCAACAGGGAGTAAACACGCCTTACAACATCTATCTGCTACGACGCAACAAGCTACTATGCTCATTGCCCCGAGTAACACCGGAGAAACGTTGCACCTGTTGTTCGCCACGTGTACGCGATTGCTCGGAATGGTTGAGGTAATGCAACGTACTTCCCTGGTTGCCCATCATTGGATGTACCGTAGCTGCCGGAGTTGAAGTATGGGTAGTTGTTACCGGATGCTGCACGGCAGGATGTTGCTGCGTAGTACTCAATCCGCTCTCGTGCCACTGGCGGGTAGCGTTGTTGTAGTGCGTCCAACTGCCGGCATCGTTTTTACGGTACACATTACCGTCACTGCCGGCATACAGGCGGTTGCCCCCATTAGTATGTACACTTGTTCCGTGAGGACCATTAACCACCACCCCACTCTTACCTCCTGAGGTATGATAGGTAAAGGCCGAACCTGCCCGTGTAGTTACATGCGAAGAACTGGCCCATTGATAGCCGTTAGTTACCGTAGAATGTCCCCACTGCGCATACGGGTTGTGTCCTTGCGAGGTATGTCCGTAAGCGCCCGTCCACGGGTTGTAGGTGTTGGCAGCGGTACGTCCGCCATACCAACCCTGTACGCTGGCGGAGCGACCGTAGCGTCCGGTAGCGGGATTGTACCAGGCCGATGTTCCGGCAGCAGCATACGGGCCATACACCCGGCGACCTACTGCAAAGCCTCCTGTCCATGGGTTATACACCGCTCCGGCTCCATACGTAAACGGGAAGGGACGATAAATGGGACAAGGGGCATAAGGGGGCCAGAACACATACGGATGGTAGTACCAACCTGTACCGTACACTATGGCGGCATCGACAATGGCGCCTACCGTAGCGCCCACAATAAAGGCACCCAGGTATCCGGCGGTTGAACAGGATTCTACCGTGGTGGGCGTGGCATTGGTTTGGGTTACGTACACCACGTTATATACGGGTGAGCTGGGTGGTATGGTATAGATAACCGAAGGCACGGAGTCGGCGGTTTTCCACGGTCCGTTAGGGGAGGTAGACATAAACCACACGGCCTGGAAACACATGTAGTACAGGTCGCCCACCTTAATCACTTTATCCTGCGTATTGGTGGCATACTCTATCGTGGTGCCGGTAATAGGGGCAAACTTCGGGTCGCCATCGTACGCGGCATGCGCCTTGGCTTCGGCCTCGGCACGGTTTACCACCACGGTGGTAGGAATCTGTGCCAGCAACACGGCATCCGAGGCTTCTACCGTTCCGGGCACCGAGGAGAGTACATGTGCCATGGGAGAGTCTTCGGGAATCTTGGCAAAGTCGGCAGGCAGGTTATTGCCGGCATACGTCCACGGTCCGCCAAACTTCGGTGCACGGAACCAGCGACCGGAGAGCAGGATGTAATACTGTGCATCTGCCTCGTTAATGAATATATCGTTATCGGTATTGCTAATGTAAAGCAGGTTGGTACCGGGAATCTTGCTGTACACGGGCGTTCCCTCGGTTACAATGAGCTCGGCAGGTACATTGCTGTAGAATATCTGCGGAGAGCCGGTAGCTTTCTTGGGCGGTACTTGCTTGATTACCTCATCAAAGTTCTGCCCGGAAGGCAGCGATGAGAAATCGCGCGGGAGGGTAGAGGTAGCTACCCATCCGCTTTTCAGGTTGGCAGAGGTAAGCCACACGTCATCCGCCAGCAGGTAATAATGTTTATCGGCTTTGTCGTAGAATAAGTCCCAGTTGGTATTCACCACGAACTGCAGGTTGGTTTTCTCCACAGGCGACAGCACCGGATCGCCATCAACAAAGAGCAGCAGGGAGGGCGAAGCGCTGTAGAATATCTGCGGAGGGTCGTTCTTCAACGTTACCGCCTGGGTAGTGGCTTGCTTCTTGCCATCCACGTACGGCAGAATACGGTCGGTCGAGATATTCTCGGTTCCTGTAGGCATCAGTTGCAGGAAAAGCTGCTTCATGGACGCCACCTTATCGGCATCCAACGAAGGGAAGCGTACATCAGTATAAGTAATGTTATGCAGGAAGGTGGAGTGCGAGTCTTTATCAGTCTTTGTATCGCACACGAACGAAGCCACTCCCAGAATCTCATCGCCTCCGGCAGGGGTAAGCGAGAAGGCCAGGCGACCGGAGAGTTTCTTATAATTGTCCCACTTATCTATCTGTGGCTGGTAATACACCAGAGCGGCGTTGTGATTCTTTACTTGCCGGGGCCAACCCATATCCGGTGTTTCGGCGGTAGCTTCCTGCTGTTTGGAAGCGTTACTGTTGCCACACGCCACGAACAACAGCAGTACCAGTGAAATGATAAATGAATGTCTCATATTTCTTCTTTTGTTACGGTTAGGTAAGTGTTTAACAACTAAATTTCAAAAGAGTTGGGAGATAATTAAAAAACAACTACTTTTGTTCAAAATTCAACCAAGCAACTTCTAAAACAAACAAATATGATAGACGTTAAAACTTGCATCAACGAAGCAGAAGAGAGTATGGAAATGGCCGTCATGCACTTAGACGAAACATTTGCCCATATCCGTGCCGGTAAAGCAAGCACCCGCTTGTTGGACGGTATCCGTGTAGACTCCTACGGCAGTATGGTACCCATTGCCAACGTAGCCGCCGTAAATACACCCGATGCACGCAGCATCACCATCAAGCCGTGGGACAAAGGCATGTTCCGCATCATCGAAAAAGCGATTATCGACTCAAACCTCGGCATTATGCCCGAAAATAACGGAGAGATTATCCGCCTGGGTATTCCGCCGTTGACCGAAGAGCGTCGTAAACTGCTCTCCAAGCAATGTAAGGGCGAAAGCGAAACAGCCAAGATGAGCGTACGCAACGCGCGTCGTGATGCCATCGACCAACTCAAAAAAGCCGTGAAAGACGGATTGGCAGAAGACGAACAAAAGAACGCCGAAGCTAAACTCCAAAAGGTGCACGACAAGTACATCAAGCAGATTGATGACGCGTTGGCAGATAAGGAAAAAGAAATCATGACCGTATAATATTATAGGTAGAGGCGTGCGCGGATTAGTCATCAGGAACACAGGTAGCTGGTATCAGGTACTCACCGAAGAGGGACGGACGGTGGATTGTAAAATCAAAGGGAACTTCCGCCTCAAAGGAATACGAAGTACTAACCCCGTAGCTGTGGGCGACTATGTACACATTACGCTCAATGCCGAAGGTACGGCCTTTATCCATGAAATAGAAGATAGGAAGAACTACATTGTACGTCGTTCTTCCAATCTTTCCAAACAATCGCATATCATTGCTGCCAACCTGGACCAATGCCTGTTGGTGGTAACGGTAAACTATCCCGAAACTTCTACCATCTTTATCGACCGGTTCCTGGCTTCGGCCGAGGCATACCGTGTGCCGGTAAAACTCGTTTTCAACAAGATTGATGCTTACAGCGAAGAGGAACTAAGTTATCTCGAAAGCCTCATCACCCTTTACACCTATATAGGTTATCCCTGTTTTCGTATCTCGGCAGCTACGGGCGAAGGTATCGATGCCATTCGCGAGGAGTTGAAAGGACGGGTTACCCTTTTCTCAGGACATTCGGGGGTGGGCAAATCTACTCTTATTAATACGTTGCTTCCGGGCAGGAGCCTGAAAACTGCCGAAATCTCCCAATACCATAACAAAGGGATGCACACCACCACCTTCTCGGAGATGTTCGAAGTGGAAGGAAACGGTTACATCATTGACACACCGGGCATCAAAGGCTTTGGTACCTTCGATATGGAAGAGGAGGAGATTGGACACTACTTCACCGAGATATTCAAAACCTCGGTCAACTGCCGATACGGCAACTGTACACACCGTCAGGAGCCGGGTTGTGCCGTTCGCGAAGCGGTAGAGCAGCACTACATCAGCGAGTCCCGATACACCTCGTACCTCAACATGTTAGAAGACAAAGAAGAGGGTAAATACCGGGGTGCCTATTAAATTCCTATTATATTTTCGCGGGCAATAAACCTTTTTGTCGAAAAGTAGTCTAACTTTATACCGAATAAAGCTTTTACTACTAATCGACTACACATGAACAAGAAAATTAAGTGGGGCATCATCTTCCTCGTGGGTGCCGGAATTATTGCCATGGGAGTGAACGCACTACTCCCCAAAGAGAACAAAGAGTTAGCGGCTGCCGACAAAGTGGCAGGCAAGCAGCGCAATGGAAAGAAGGTGCTGAATGTAAACGCGCAGGTAATTCAACCCCAACTACTCACCGACGAAATTCAAATCAGTGGTACTTTATTGCCCGATGAGGAGGTAGACCTCTCATTCGAAACTTCGGGTAAAATCATCGAAATAAATTTTGAAGAAGGCAGTGCTGTAAAAAAGGGGCAACTGTTGGCCAAGGTAAACGACCGCCAGTTACAAGCCCAACTGCAACGCTTGGTTTCGCAACTGAAACTGGCCGAAGACCGTGTATTCCGCCAGAATGCCCTGTTGGAGCGTGATGCCGTTAGTAAGGAAGCCTACGAACAGGTAAAAACGGAACTGGCCACCCTGAATGCCGATATTGAAATAGTAAAAGCCAACATTGCACTCACCGAACTGCGTGCTCCGTTCGACGGGGTAATCGGCCTTCGCCAGGTCAGCGTAGGTTCGTACGCCTCTCCCACTACCATTGTAGCCAAACTCACCAAGATATCTCCGTTGAAGATTGAATTCTCCGTACCCGAGCGCTATGCCAACGACGTAAAAAAAGGAGCCAACCTCAACTTCCGTCTGGAAGGCAAACTGGATGCATTCAGCGCCAAAGTATACGCCACCGAATCAAAAATCGACCCGGCTACGCACACGCTTCCCATCCGTGCCCTCTATCCCAACACCAACGGGGCCTTGTTACCGGGACGTTATGCCAGCATCCAACTGAAAAAGGAGGAGATTGCCAATGCATTGGCCGTACCCTCCGAGGCCATTGTGCCCGAAATGGGCAAGGACAAGGTATTTGTGTACCGGAGCGGCAAGGCACAGCCTGCCGAAATTAAAACCGGTATACGTACCGAAGACCGTGTACAGGTAGTACAAGGATTACAGGTAGGCGACACGGTCATCGTATCGGGAACCCTGCAACTCCGTACCGGATTACCTGTAGTACTCGATAATATTAACTAACTAATACCGACGTTTCCATGAATATATCCGAACTAAGCATTCGACGGCCGGTATTAGCTACGGTGCTCACCCTCATTATTCTCCTTTTCGGTATCATCGGGTACACCTACCTGGGTGTACGCGAGTACCCTTCGGTAGATAACCCCATCATCACCGTACAATGCTCCTATTCCGGCGCCAACGCCGATGTGATCGAGAACCAGATTACCGAACCGTTGGAACAGAACATCAACGGCATACCGGGTATCCGCTCGCTCTCCAGTGTAAGCTCGCAGGGTAGCAGCCGCATCACGGTAGAGTTTGAGCTCTCCGTCGATCTGGAAACAGCCGCTAACGACGTACGCGACAAGGTATCGCGGGCACAACGCAACCTGCCACGCGACTGTGACCCTCCTACCGTATCCAAAGCCGATGCCGACGCTTCGCCTATCCTGATGATAGCTATCCAGAGCGACAAACGTTCGTTGCTGGAACTTAGCGAGATAGCCGACCTGACTGTGAAAGAGCAACTGCAAACCATTGCCGACGTAAGCGGTGTAAGCATTTGGGGAGAGAAACGGTACTCCATGCGCCTCTGGCTGGACCCCATCAAGATGTCGGGCTACGGAGTAACACCTATCGACGTGAAGAATGCGGTGGATAAGGAGAATGTGGAGCTTCCTTCGGGCAGTATCGAAGGTAACACCACCGAACTCACCATCCGCACCATGGGACTGATGCACACGGCCGAGGAATTTAACGACCTGATTATAAAGGAAGAAGGCGGACGTATTATCCGCTTCAGCGACATCGGACGTGCCGAACTGGGACCGGCCGATATACGCAGCTACATGAAGATGAACGGGGTACCGATGGTAGGTGTGGTAGTGGTTCCGCAACCGGGTGCCAACCACATCGAGATTGCCGATGCCGTATACGCCCGTATGGAACAGATGAAGAAAGACCTGCCTGAGGATGTTACCTACAGCTATGGATTCGACAATACGAAGTTTATCCGCGCCTCTATCAACGAGGTGGAAGAAACGGTGTATATCGCCTTTGTACTGGTTATCATCATCATCTTCCTGTTCCTGCGCGACTGGCGGGTAACGCTTGTTCCCTGCATTGTGATTCCGGTATCGCTTATCGGAGCTTTCTTCGTGATGTACCTGGCCGGGTTCTCCATCAACGTACTCTCCATGCTGGCTATTGTATTGGCCGTGGGGCTGGTGGTAGACGATGCCATCGTAATGACAGAGAACATCTATGTACGTATTGAGCGGGGAATGCCTCCCAAGGAGGCAGGTATCGAGGGTGCCAAAGAGATCTTCTTTGCCGTTATCTCCACCACCATTACCCTGGTAGCCGTATTCTTCCCCATTGTGTTTATGGAAGGAATGACGGGACGTCTGTTCCGCGAGTTCAGTATCGTGGTAGCAGGTTCGGTTATCATATCGGCATTTGCCGCTCTTACCTTTACCCCGATGCTGGCCACCAAGTTGCTTATCAAGCGCGAAAAGCAGAGCTGGTTCTACCGAAGTACCGAGCCTTTCTTTGAGGGCATGAACAAGTGGTACCGGCGCTCGCTGGAAGCTTTCCTACGCAAACGTGTCATAGCCATTCCATTGGTACTGATTACTATCGTTATCATCGGTTACCTGTGGAATGAGATACCGGCTGAGATGGCTCCGCTGGAAGACCGTTCCAACATCATCATCAACACACGCGGAACCGAAGGGGTGACCTACGAATACATTCGCGACTACACCGAGGATATCAACGCTCTGGCCGACTCTATTGTGCCCGATGCCCAGGCCATTACCGCCCGTGTATCGAGCGGTAGCGGAAACGTGCAGATTACCCTGAAAGACCTGGGCGACCGTAACTACTCGCAAATGGATGTGGCTGAGAAACTATCTAAAGCGGTACAAAGCAAAACCGAAGCCCGCTCTTTTGTGCAGCAGCAATCTACTTTTGGCGGACGACGCGGAGGGATGCCCATCCAGTACGTTATTCAGGCCACCAACCTGGATAAGTTACAGGAGATTCTGCCTGCCTTCATGGCAAAAGTATATGATAACCCCACATTCCAGATGGCGGATATCGACCTGAAGTTCAGCAAGCCCGAAGCACGTATCAACATCAACCGCGACAAGGCAAGCATCATGGGGGTAAGTACCCGCAACATTGCCCAGACACTGCAATACGGATTGAGCGGACAACGTATGGGATACTTCTACATGAACGGAAAACAGTACGAGATCCTGGGAGAAATCAACCGCCAGCAACGCAACAAACCGGCCGACCTGAAAGCCATTTACATACGCAGCGACAAAGGGAATATGGTGCAGCTCGATAACCTGGTAGAGCTGAACGAGGGCATCGCTCCTCCCCGCCTCTACCGTTACAACCGCTTTGTGGCCGCTACCGTATCGGCCGGACTTGCCGAAGGGAAAACCATCGGGCAGGGACTGGATGAGATGGACAAAATAGCCAAAGAGACACTGGACGACAGCTTCCGCACAGCGCTGAAAGGCGACTCAAAGGAATACCGTGAAAGTTCGTCGAGCCTGATGTTTGCCTTCGTGCTGGCTATCCTGCTCATTTACCTTATCCTGGCAGCACAGTTCGAAAGTTTCAAAGACCCGCTGGTTGTGATGCTTACCGTTCCGCTGGCTATTGCCGGAGCATTGGTATTTATGTATTTCACCGGGCAAACCATGAACATCTTCAGCCAGATTGGTATCATTATGCTCATCGGGCTGGTAGCCAAGAACGGTATCCTCATTGTGGAGTTTGCCAACCAGAAGCAGGAAGCAGGCGAGGACAAAATGGAGGCCATCCGTGATGCTTCACTGCAACGCTTGCGCCCCATCCTGATGACCAGTGCTTCGACCATCCTGGGATTACTCCCACTGGCCTTTGCCTCGGGTGAGGGATGTAACGGACGTATTGCCATGGGTATTGCCGTAGTGGGTGGTATGGTTGTATCGACCTTACTCACCATGTACATTGTTCCGGCGGTGTATAGTTATATTTCGACCAACCGTAGTAAAAAGAAAAAAGCATGAAACGAGGAATATATTATCTGATAGCTGCCTGCCTGCCGTGTGTAATGCAAGCGCAACAAGTACAGAACTATACGTTGAAGTCGTGCCTGGAAAACGGGTTGCAGAACAACTACGCCCTGCGCATAGTACACAACCAGGAACAGGTGAGCAAGAACAACAACACATTGGGCAATGCCGGATTCCTGCCTACACTCGACCTCAGTGCAGGCTACACAGGTACGGTGAACAATACCGAAACTACCGAACGGGCAAGTGGCGACGTAACCAAAACCAACGGGGTATTCGACCAAACACTGAGTGCCGGCCTCAACCTGAACTGGACGTTGTTCGACGGATTCAGCATCATTACCAATCATCAACGGTTAAAGGAGTTAGAGTTGCAAGGCGAAACCAACACCCGTATTGCCATCGAAGATCTTATCGCTACACTGGCTGCCGAGTATTACAACTTCGTGCAACAAAAAATACGGTTGGAGAACTTCCGCTATGCCACCACACTCTCCAAAGAGCGTTTGCGCATCGTGGAAGAACGCTACCACATTGGTAACTTCTCACGTCTGGATTACCAGCAGGCCAAAGTAGACTTCAACGCCGACAGTGCCAAGTACATGAAGCAGCAGGAGTTATTGCACACCTCACGCATCCGCCTCAACGAATTGATGGCGAATGAAGATGTAGACCAACCCATTGCCATTGCCGACTCCGTTATCCGGGTAGATGCCATGCTTCGTTTCGACGAGTTGTGGGATGCTACGTTATCCACTAATGCATCGCTTTTAAAAGCATCGCAAAACACCACCCTGGCTCAGCTGGATTACAAAACAGTGCTTTCACGCAACTACCCCTACGTGAAGTTGAACACAGGTTACGGCTACACCTATAATAAATATGATATTAATGCTACCAGCAAGCGCCAGAATCTGGGGTTCAACGCCGGGCTCACGGTAGGTATCAACCTGTTCGATGGTAACCGCCAACGGCAGAAACGGAATGCCAGCCTTGCCATAAAGAACGCCCGTTTGCAACGCGACCAACTGGAGCAAGGCTTACGTGCCGACATCAGTAACCTGTGGCAAGCCTACCAAAACAACCTGGAAATGCTGAAACTGGAACGCCAAAACTTAGTGGCCGCCCGGGAGAATCACGAGATTGCCATGGAGCGTTACATGCTGGGTAACCTGTCGGGTATTGAGATGCGCGAAGCACAAAAGAGTCTGTTGGATGCCGAAGAACGCATCCTCTCGGCCGAATACGACACCAAGTTGTGCGAAATATCTTTGCTGCAGGTTAGCGGCAAAGTGACAAAGTATCTGGAATAACAATATATACAAACGTAAAAACAAAATTTACCCGTATGCTCACCTGCATTCGGGTAATTTTGTACCCATAAAACGATTTAAAACAACGTAGAACCATGAAACAGTTAGTAGTACTATGCACGCTGCTGCTCTGCCTGAACGGAGCATCGGCACAAAACGAGCCCGATTACAGAGCCAAACAACCGTATAAGAACTGGAACAAGCTCACCGAGAGTTTGGACGATGCCTTCTTCACCACAGCCGAAGCACGCCGTATTGCAGATAACGTATTGTTATATCAGCAGGTTACCGGCGGATGGCCCAAAAACATCTACATGGCAGCTGAATTAACTCCAGAAGAACGTACAGTTGTAATTGCCTCACAGAAGAATGTGAACGAGAGCACCATCGATAATGATGCTACTTCCATAGAAATTCGTTACCTGGCACGTACTTACTTAGCTACGGGCGAAGAGAAGTATAAGGATGCCGTATTACGCGGACTTCAATACCTCTTCGAAGCACAGTATGACAACGGAGGTTGGCCGCAGTTCTACCCTCGCCCTACGGGATACTACACCCATATTACGTACAACGACAACGCTATGATTAACGTGATGGAGTTGCTACGTGAAGTGTACCAGAAGCAAGCTCCGTATACATTTATCCCCGATGCAGTATGTGCACAAGCCAAGACTGCTTTCGATAAAGGAGTAGATTGTATCCTGAAAACGCAGGTACGCAACAAAGAGGGTCAGCTCACGGTATGGTGCGCCCAGCACGACCGCGAAACGCTGCTACCTGCCAAGGCGCGTGCCTATGAACTCCCTTCACTGAGCGGACAAGAATCGGATGAGATTGTATTGCTGTTAATGTCGCTTCCTAAAACTCCGGAGATTATTGCATCGGTAGAGGGTGCCGTAGCGTGGTTTAAAGCCTCGAAGGTTGACGGGCTGAAAAGAGAATACTTCACCAATGCCGAGGGTAAAAAGGATTACCGTATGGTTCCCTGCACGGATTGCGAAACATTGTGGGCACGCTTTTATGATTTGGATACCAACCGTCCCTTCTTCTGCGACCGGGATGGCATTAAGCGGTACGACCTTTCAGAGATTGGACACGAACGCCGTACAGGCTATAGTTGGTACAACAATGCCGGCAATAAAGTATTGAAGCGCTACGAGAAGTGGGTGAAGAAATAATATTTTAAGTCTCTGCTTTCTTACTCCAAAGAGGCTATATGCCCCTGCGAGGCAAAGGGTAACCAATTAAGATTACTATATAAAACAAAAACGGTGAGCAAGTATCATGTACTGCTCACCGTTTTTGTTTTATTTCAATTTACTCATCCATCCGGGAATAATAACTATAGATGTAAGTACCATCTTCATAGAGTTGACAATAGGAAGTAACCAACATACCTCCTCTTATGCCAATAAGACAGGTGCCGGTTGAATATACATGAGGTGCCCGATATATATAAAAAGGCAATGTTCCAAGAACGGTTTCTCTCATACCCCAATCCATAGTTAGCCATTCTGGAGGTGCGCTATTGGTACGAGGGTCGGTACTCCTGTACATAACCTGACCTCCTTTGAATCCGATATCGTGATGATAATATCCATCAACATCCTCCTGAGAAGAGCTTCCCGGAACACCCCGGGTTTCTTTTTCCAAACGCCAAAATCCCTTGATTGCCTCTTGAACTTGCGGTATATCCAACCCCTTAAATTCCAAATCTCCTTCAATACGCCTAACTTCGTCCGTATCGCTACAGGAAGGCATCAACAAAAAAACTGCCAATGCGCAACACAGTGTGAGTAAATGTTTCTTCATATGCATTTCAATTTAATAAGTGTACTTATTAGTGTAAATGCAACAATCAGAAGAATACTGCGTAGCGCAAAGACAATTTTTTATCTTTTTATTTTACAGTTTCTTGAAGAAGTCGTTACCCTTATCATCCACCAGGATAAATGCGGGGAAATCTTCCACTTCAATCTTCCAGATGGCTTCCATACCCAGTTCAGGATATTCCACACACTCAATGCTCTTGATGTTATTTTGAGCCAGGATAGCAGCCGGTCCACCGATAGAACCCAGGTAGAAACCGCCGTACTTCTTACAAGCATCGGTTACCTGCTGGCTTCGGTTACCCTTAGCCAACATAATCAAACTACCACCGTTAGCCTGGAACAGGTCTACGTATGAGTCCATACGTCCGGCAGTGGTGGGCCCCATTGAACCGCAAGCCATACCTGCAGGAGTCTTAGCCGGGCCTGCATAGTAGATGGGATGGTCTTTGATGTATTGCGGCAGACCTTCGCCTGCGTCCAAACGCTCTTTCAGCTTGGCATGAGCAATGTCACGACCTACAATGATGGTACCGTTCAATGACAAACGGGTAGATACCGGGTACTTGGTAAGTTCCTTCAAGATATCTGCCATGGACTGATTAAGGTTAATCTTTACAGCCTCACCTTCGCCGGCATTGCGCAATTCGGCGGGAATGAGCATGCCTGGTTTATCGTCCATCTTTTCAATCCAGATGCCATCGGCATTGATTTTACACTTGATGTTACGGTCGGCAGAGCAGCTAACGCCCATACCTACGGGACATGAGGCACCGTGACGCGGCAGACGAACAATGCGGATGTCGTGAGCCAGGTATTTACCACCAAACTGTGCACCGAGGCCAATCTTATAAGTAGCTTCTAACACCTGCTTTTCCAGTTCGATATCGCGGAAGGCACGTCCGTGTTCATTACCCGTTGTAGGCAATGAGTCGTAGTAGTGGGTAGAAGCCAACTTCACGGTCAGCAGGTTCTTTTCTGCCGATGTACCACCGATGCAAAATGCAATGTGGTAGGGCGGACAAGCAGCGGTACCCAAAGTCTTAATCTTCTCTACTAAGAACGGAACCAGGGTTGCAGGGTTCAGCAACGCTTTGGTTTCCTGGTACAGGTATGTTTTATTGGCAGAGCCGCCACCTTTGGTTACGCACAGGAATTTGTATTCCATGCCTTCGGTAGCTTCTATATCGATTTGTGCGGGAAGGTTGCATTTGGTATTTACCTCATCGTACATATTGAGTGCAGCGTTCTGCGAGTAGCGCAGGTTCTCTTCGGTGTAGGTTTTGTACACGCCCAGTGAGAGTGCTTCTTCGTCACAATAACCTGTCCATACCTGCTGACCTTTCTCGCCGTGAATAATAGCGGTACCGGTATCCTGGCAGAGCGGCAACTTGCCTTTTACCGATACTTCGGCATTGCGCAGGAAGGTGAGGGCTACGTACTTGTCGTTATCGCTGGCTTCGGGGTCGCTCAGGATTTTTGCTACCTGCTCGTTGTGCTCGCGACGAAGCAGGAACGATACATCGCGGAAGGCTGCATTAGCCATTGCGGTGAGACCTTCGCGGTCGACTTTAAGAACAGGTGTTCCTTCAAACTCACTTACCGACACGTAGTCTTTGGTAAGCAGATAATACTCAGTTGTATCGGGTCCCAAAGGGAAGGGGTGCTGATACTTGAACGGAGGTGTTGCCATATTTTTTTCTTTTATTACGTAAAAGTTAGTTAGTGTGGCAAAGGTAACAATTATTCATCACAGAGTATTCCTATTTCAGTGCTAATTATTATTAACCGGGCAAGGGGAGCTTACTAAACAGAGATTGGGTTTTGCTGCAGGTACCCTACAAGGGGGTTACCGTAAGCAGTATTCCTTCGTAAGGTTGCAGCCGTATTTTGTCAGGAATTTGCACCTCGCGCTCGGGGCAAGTAGAATAAAGCACGGTGTACCTCCCACCCTCGCGCAGACTTACCTTTTTGAAACTGCTGCCAAAATTAACCAACACCACAACCTGTTCGGCAGCAGTAGTACGGGTGTAAGCCAACACATTGCGATTACCTTCGTTCAGAAACTCTATCTCCCCCTCCTGCAAGGCAACATACTGCCGCCTGATTTCAATCAATGTTTGGAAAGTTGCCAAGATAGAATGTGCCGACTGCTGTTGCGCCTCTACATTTAACTGCTTATGGTTAACATGCACCGGCAAAAAAGGCTCCACTGTACTAAACCCGGCATGCGGCGCATCGCTCCACTGCATGGGTGTACGTGCTCCATCGCGCCCTTTGTACAGGGGGTAAAACAGCCGCCCGTACAAGTCGTGTATCTTCTCCCGGGGTATTTCGGCATTCTCCATCCCTATCTCGTCGCCATAATAGATAAAAGGTGTACCGCGGAGCGTGAGCAACAGCAGGGCATGCAACCGTGCTTTGTCGTATTTATGTGTAGCGGTAAACCGCGAACGTGCTACATACCTGCCAATGTCGTGGTTGGAAAAGAAGAAGCAGGGCCATCCTCCGGGCGGAATCTGACGGTAGCTGTTGCGGATGGCTTTGTAATAGGACGAAGCCCTCCACCGGGTGAATATCAACGAAAAGTCGAATGCCATGTGTAACATATCCGTGCCGTTACCCAGGAAAGCAGCGGCTTGCCTGCTGTTGCCGGGCGGCGGAGTAAACACTTCGCCCACACTGGTGCAACCGGGGTATTGGTTAAGCAAACAGCGGAATTCGCGCAGCACATCGTACACCTCCGGTTGGTTGTAATTAAACACCTTTCCACCGGTGAAAAGGGAGAAAATAGGATTATCGCGCCCTTTTTCGTCCTTAAAGAGCAGGTTAATTACATCCAACCTAAACCCATCGACTCCCAGTGCAAGCCAGTGTTTGATTACTTGAAACATGGCGGCGCGTACTTCGGGATTGCGCCAGTTCAGGTCGGGCTGTTCACGGAAGAAGGAGTGGTAGTAATACTCACCCGTACCCGCGTGGTACTGCCAGGCTTTCTTGCCGTAGTTGGTACGCCAGTTATTGGGTTGCTTGCCGTTGCGTGACGGTTTCCAAATGTACCAATCGCGCTTGGGATTATTACGCGAGGAGGCCGATTCGCTAAACCATGGATGCAGGTACGAGGTATGATTGAGCACCATATCCATGATAACGCGAATGTGGCGTGCATGGGCAGCATCAAGCAGTTCACGAAAGTCGTCCATGGTACCGTACTGTGGATGAATATCGTAATAATCGGAAATATCGTACCCCGCATCAATCAACGGAGACGGGTATACGGGCGACAGCCAAATGGCATCTACGCCCAACTGCACGAGGTAGTCCAATTTGCTGATAATTCCGCGTAAATCGCCGATTCCATCGGCGTTGGAGTCGCAAAAGCTCTGCGGATAGATGTGATAGATGATACCGTTCTTCCACCAACGGTCAGGGTCGTTATTCTCCATCCGTCAGTTCAATTGAGTGTAGCAACCCATTTATAATGGTATCGGGTTGGTAGTACGCGGCACGTTCAATAGCCGATTGCTTGAACGGTGCTTTATCGGGCAGCGAAAGGTACTCGCACACCCGCTCCTGCATCTCCTGCGACGTGTTTACCAGGTAACCGTCCTGTCCGTTGCGGAGTATATCCTTGGGACCTTTGGTGTTGTAGGCTACCACGGGCAATCCGCAGCTCAGGGCTTCGAGCACCACGTTGCAAAAGGTATCGAAGCGTGAAGGAAGCACCAGCATATCCGCCGAGGAGTAGATACCGGGCAGAACACCACGGTCTACCCAATCGAAGAAAAGCGCTTCGGGCAACTCCTCTTTCAGTTGTGCGGAGGCGGGACCTTTGCCTACTACCACCAACCGCACGTCCTTGTGTGTCTTCTTTACACGGTTGTACAGCGAGGTAAGCTCCAGCACACCTTTCTCCTTGCTGATACGGCCTACGTAGAGCAGTACCGGTTGGTTATCGGTCACCGCAAAGAGCTTCTGCTTGTTGGAAGAGGTGGGACGGAAACGTTCATTTACCCAGTGTGCCGTTTGATGAACTTTGTTAGCGCTTAGATTCATCTGTGAACCGGTGAGCCACTTCCGCTGGTCGGAGTTGAGCACCAATACATGGTCAAACGATTGGTAAAAGAAACGCAGGATACGGCGCACCCTGTTCAGGTTGTGTCCTTCGATGCCCAACACCTTGCGGGCAAACATGAGCCAGTCGGTATGCATGTAGAAGGAGGCTTGTACGGTATAGGCATGTTTCAGGTAGAGGCCAAAGAGCCCCATGATACCTTCGGTGGAGCAGGTGATACGGTCGTACCCGCCGGAGAGGAACAGGTTATGTAGTTCCAGGAAGTCGGGTATGCGGAAGGTGTAATCTTCGTAAGCGGGTATGGAGAATTCTTTGATGGGTTTCAGCACCACCAGGTGGTCGTCAGCCTTCAAGGTAGACGAACAAGTCACAATGTCTATCGGCAGGTTACGACTTTTAATCTCGGCATGTATCTCCTTCAAGAACACCGATACGCCGTTACTGTCGCCAAAGGTATCAGTAAGCCAAAGTACCCGTTCGGGGTGTTCGTACTTGCCCAGTTTCTTGGCAAAGTCCTTCAACAGCGGACGGGTATTGAACATGGTCTTGGCACTGGTAAAGTGAGCCGCCAGGATAAACAGACTTCCGAAGAAGGGAAATGAGAGTCCGTCCAGGAACTCAGAGGTGTTGATACCACCCTTCTTCTCCTTATCGCCCTCGCCAAGGTAGGCACGCAGACTGCTGGGAAGTTCCAGCTTCTCAATGAGCGTATCAGGCGATTTATCTTTGAGATATCCGGCTGCATCGTTCTTTTTCAGTTTCTTCTCCAACCGCTTTGCCAGTACGGCATATAGCTGGCTGTTTATGTTCACGATGGAGTCGTAATATCCGTTGACTAACGTACTGCCCTCTTCTTTGTTCTTGCGGGCAATGTTCACCGCCTCGTCAAAGATAGGTTTGTACACGGGCTTTACCACCATCTTTTTCAGGAAGGAAGGTTTATCGCCCATCATACTGCCATGAAACAGCCGGATGAAGGAGGTGGTTACTTTATGCTTTTGCACCTCGCAGAAGAGGTTTGATACCAGGAAGGAAATCAGTTTCTCGTTGGAACTTCCTTTGTGGAGCAACAACCGCACCAACCCCGGGTCTTTGTAGTTCAACGCTATCTGGCAGGCATAGTCCAGGAAGGCAATGGTCATCTTCTCGGAATTCTGATAGGTACCGTAAGGAGCCATATCGCCCTTGCGGATAGCTTCCAGCATGAGTTGCGAACGCGATTCGGTACGCAGGCGCTCTTCCAGGTTGGGAATATACAAACGTGTACCCGTCATTCCGGCAAAGATACCCATGTGACAATCCGATCCACCTGACATAGATTTGCGGTACTTATCGGCACAAAAGCGAAGCGGGTCTATATTGAATTCAGTGGCAAAACGGTCGATTTCATCGGGAGTAATTTGCTCCAACCACTCTTTAACTAACAGGTTTTGCCACGTATCACGCTGACCGTTTACGGCTTCAAAGCGTTCGAATACCAACAACATCTTCCGGAAGAAGGCAGGTGGTGGGGTTTGTTTGGTAGCGTAGTGGTACAGAGGGTGCGCCCAAATGGTAGGTACATCGTGTTTGCGGGCATATTCAAGAAATTGGTAGAGGTCTTTGCGGAGTTTCTCTAACACCACTTCCTGTTCGCGGGTGAATCCGTAGGTGAGTACATGGATGCCAATTTCAAAATCGGGCACCCAACAGCTGAACTCGGCAGCGGTGAGTACATCGAGACCCTTTTCCTGCATCTCGTAGCATGAGCGGGCATTGTTGTGATTGGTAATGGTGAAGGCAGTGCTGCCGTTCTTCTGCAGTCCATCAAGCAGTGTTTCAGAAGAAAGCCACGTCTCGGGTACATCGAGGATACGTCCTATCAGTTCATCGGGTACATCACTGTTGTGGTCGTGGCAGTGAAGATCCACTTTCAGGACATCTTGTTCGGGAAATCGGTTTTGTTGTGTAATCAGGAAGCTCTTAAAGGCCTCTTTCAGTTGTTGTTGAAATTCACAATCCATGTTTATCTGTTTAAATGCTGCGACAAAAATCAGCATTCTCTGTTTCGGACAGATGAAATATGCATTGCATTTGTGTGAATAAATAAAAAGCCCGCCGATAATATGCTACCAACGGGCAATCTAACAGGGTATAGCCGGCGTTATGCCAACTGACCGATACGATTGATTAATTCGTCACCCAACGCAGTTTTGTCGTCAATGTGCTGCAACACTGCTGTTACAAACGGGTTACTTTCAAAGTCGCCACGTACCTGTTCAAAGTCCTGCTGCATTTCACTGCGCGAACCATCGGCACCGAAACCGGTCATGGAAGTGAGCGAGAACTCCTTCTTGGCATCCTCGTACACCATGCGGTCGAGCCCTACTACCGACTCACGCCAGGTTTTCACAATCTCAATAATATCTTTGGCGGTAATGGTTTCGGGATCCAGTCCGTAAAACTCCTGAATCTTATTATACGCCCACGTCCACTCGTACGTGTAGTAATTACAGTGCATCTCCTCGAAGCAAGCATTAATACCTTTGAGGCGGTTAATTTCACCATTCTCGATACCGGCAATCAGCTTATCTATTTCGCTCTTCGGGGCAATCAAGCCCGAAACATCCACCCACTCACCTACTCCGATTTCTGTATCCGGCTTCAGGCGTTGACGAATTTCCTCGCTGTTCTGGAAGTTGATACCTTCTAACCGCTTAATGATAGAGTTACCCAAGAACTTGTGAATGGCTATTTCGTAATACTTTATTCCACTGCGCAAAGAAGAGTTCTTAATCTTGGCACTTTGGTAGAAGTAGGTTTCCGAGGTTTCACCCGATACCCGCTTCAACTCCCGTAGCACTTCGCGTCCCTTAAACATCTTCTGAATGGTGTACGGGCTCAACAGGTTGTAGTTAATAAAATCCAGTTTATTGGGATCAGTACGTTTATCACGCTTAGGCCACTTCTGCGCATCACGAATAGTACCCACGCTGCGCAAGTTTACACCCGGCACCAGATAGGTGGTATTCTGTTGCTCGATGAGGTAAGAAAATGGCAGGTTAGAAGTATCCGAATGGTTCACGTGACGCCCCATTACCAATGAGAATGCGCCTACACGTGCCGGCCATAGAATGTATGAGTCGGAGGTAGTCTTGGCACCCCGTTCCATAGTTCCCTGGTGAATAGGACCAAGCTTATACATGTGGTTACTCTGGTTTGAACCCGAACCGGCATTCATAAACGAGAACATACCGGCAATGAGCAGAGTCGACTTATGGTGAGTAACCGTAAACGGTCCTGCAAAGATAGCACAAGCCTCCCCATTCTCACCCTGACAGTTGCTAAAGAACAACGAATCGGAAGCCGAATAGTTATGTCCCAGGCGGCAGGCTTGCCCCACGAAGCAACGGTTAAGTACCGTACCCTCATCAACATGCGAACCGGAGGAGATGATGAAATCGTCACAGATAACCCCATGACCGATGTATACAGGAGCCGCTTCGTTGCTGTTGATGCTTCCGTTAGTCAAGCGGCAGGTTCCACTGATGTGGCAATAGTTCCCTATCCGTACATTGTGGAGAGAACCGGAGTTCACAATCATCACATGACTGCCTATGTATCCCACCTCCGAAGCATGTTTGTTGGAGTAGAAATCGGTAATCGCCTTCATACGGCTAATCAACTCGGGACGGTGGCGGTACAACGCCAGAATGTATGCCTGATGTGCCGAGAGCTTATCGTTAATAAGTACCTCACGACCGCCGGTTTCGTTCAGTACAGATACCTCTACCCCATTACCAAAGGTAGTACGTCCATCGACCAGGATAATATCCACATTTTCTATAAATACGTGGTTACCTATCTCATAGTTGGCAATATAATTCTGGATATTCTCAATGCAACAGTTATCGCCCAGGATTACGTTATGCAGGGTTACATGGCGCAACCCGGAATGCTTCCTGATGCCACCGGGCAAGGAAAAGTCTGTTTCGAACACGCCCAGTTTCACTTCACCCGAAAAGCGGGTATGATGCACATAGTCGGTCTGGAAATCCGGGGCAACAGTTACCCGGGACCAATCGTCGGCTAAGCACGACTGGCTCTTTAACCGAAGCACTTCGTCTTCAGTCAATTTGCGGTAAGTTTTCATACGTAGTTATCTAATGATTATTCTTCCTCTTCGTACGTCTGGTAAAGAAAATCATTATAGGGATACTTCTGCACATGTAACTGTTTCACTCGTTGGTAAACTACATTTTTGAGTTCCTCCATATTGATTCGTTCGCGGGCGGAGATAAAGAGGCAGTTATCCTCCATCTTTGCCATCCACGTCTTCATCAGTTCTTCGAGTGTTAAGTTCTCTTTTGTTCGGGGGGTAAGGTCGTCGGGGGCTTTTTCTACATAAGAGTAGGCATCTATCTTATTAAAGACAATAACCATGGGTTTGCCCGAGCCGTCGATATCGGCAAGGGTCTTGTTCACCACTTCAATCTGCTCTTCAAAGCCGGGGTGCGAGATGTCTACCACATGCAACAGCAGGTCGGCTTCGCGTACTTCGTCGAGGGTCGATTTGAAGGATTCTACCAGGTCGGTAGGCAGTTTACGGATAAATCCTACGGTATCCGATAACAAGAACGGCAGGTTGTCGATAATCACCTTGCGTACGGTGGTATCGAGGGTAGCAAACAGTTTGTTCTCGGCAAACACTTCGCTTTTGGAGAGCAGGGTCATCAGGGTAGACTTTCCCACATTGGTATATCCCACCAGGGCTACACGAATCATGCGTCCGCGTCCTTTTCGTTGGGTTGCTTTTTGTTTGTCAATCTCCACCAGGCGTTCTTTGAGCAAGGCCATACGTCCCAGGATGATACGCTTATCCATTTCCAACTGCGTTTCACCAGGTCCACGCAACCCTACCGAACCACCTTTACCGCCACCCGAGCTACCACTCTGGCGTTCAAGATGTGTCCACAAGCGTTGCAAGCGGGGAAGCATGTATTTATATTGCGCCAGTTCCACCTGTGTTTTGGCATTGGCAGTTTGCGCGCGCATGGCGAATATATCAAGGATTAACGAGGTACGGTCCAAAATCTTTATCTTGAGTTCTGCTTCAATGTTACGAATCTGCTTGGCAGATAGTTCATCGTCAAAGATAACCATCCCCACTTCCCGTTCTTCTTCCTCTTCGCTGCGTATGTATTGCTTAATCTCTTCGAGCTTTCCTTTTCCTACGTACGTAACCGAGTGTGCCTGATCGAGCTTCTGGGTAAAACGCTTCACCACGGAGGCTCCGGCTGTTTCGGCCAGGAACTCCAGCTCATCCAGGTACTCTTTGGTCTTCCGTTCGTCCTGCGTTTGGGTAACGAGACCAACAAGTACGGCGGTTTCAACCTGAGCTTCGGAGATTACAAATTCTTTCATTTTCTTGTTACTGTTGCTAATGCGTTGGCAAATATAGTTATTTTAGTAACAACGTAAATAGGGTTGGTTTAGTTTTATGACAAAAAAGAGGAGAAGTACGTGTACTCCTCCTCTTTTATATTACCTTGATAACGGATTATCTTGGAAGCGTCTTCGACCAATCGTTTTGCTCAACACCAAAACCTGAAGTGATTTCGTCACTCGGAATCGGGTATACCAAATCAGAAATCTTGTAGTTGTTGAATGTAAATACTACCTCCGGTGCATTGTAAGCATATACACTTGCAGCCTCATCCCAACGACGCAAGTCGAACAAACGGTGTCCTTCCTGGAACAACTCACGTGCGCGTTCGTCCTTGATGAATGCCATCAAACCATCTTTAGTTGCCGGAAGATCGGCTACAGAAGCAATGTTTGCATTACGTTTGGCTACTGTCAACAAAGCAGTTTGAGCGGCAGCAACAGTACCTGTTGAGCTTTTCACATTAGCCTCGGCAATAATCAAAAACATTTCAGACGCATTGATAAGGTAGTTGGTTCCATAGGCTGAGTTACCTGATGAGAAGTGAGCAAACTTACCGCCATTGAACACCGGAGATGTAGGACTTGAATCTTTACCGGCAGCAAATATACTTGTACGGCAGTCGTTTTCGTTATACAGCGCAAGCAATTTCGGGCTCGGACTGAGGTTATAAGTTGACCACAAAGTACCGCAAGAGTTAGCCGACCAGTTCTGACTTTCAGTAATAGCCAAAGCAAACATGCTTTCTTTGTTAGAAGTAGCGGTGTTGTAAAGCGCCTTGTAAGCAGCATTACCATAAGTCAACGTACTGATACCTGCTACACTAAGTGCCTTTTGAGCGCTTTGTGCAGCTTTGTCCCAATTTTCCATGTAGAGATAAGTACGCGCCAGCAAACCGTGAACGGCTGCCTCACCGAGGTATGTCAACTCACCGGCATCACCACCTGCTGCTGTAAAGTGAGAAACTGCGTTGTTCAAGTCAGAAAGGATTGATTCATACGTTTGACCTACTGTTGAACGGCTCACTTGTGCAAGAGCCTGAACAGGTTCGTCAACCACCACAGTACCCGGAGATGAAGAGAAATCAGTTCCGTTCACCTTAATCTGGTGTCCATAAACGTTTACAAGTCTCAATTGAGCGTAAGCACGTAAAGCATATGCTTCGGCCATGCAACGATCCAATTCAGCTTTGTCTGCGGCATTGCTACCTTCATAAAGGGCTTTTGAAGCCTTAATGATACGTGCTGAGTTATCTATAACCTTATATCCGTATTGCCAGATGTAAAGCAAATAGGTATCAGTATCCGCAAATGTGTACATATAAAGTTTATCCCAGTGACCGGTTTTAGTGTTCCAGTAAGTAACATCGGTAGGAACATCACCAATACTGGTGGCATAGTTACCGGCAAAGTAATAGTGGAACAAACGGTAGTAAGTACCATTAAGCGCAGTCGAAATATTACTTACCGAGCTAAGACCAGTTTCAACATCAATACCACTGTAATACTTGGTATCAAGGAAGCTTTCCCCACAACCGGAAACACCTCCGGCCAAGAAAAGACACGTGAGTGCTTTTAATATCTGTTTTTTCATATTCTTTCGTTTCTAAAAGTTATTAATATCCGTTCATTAGAAAGTTAATTGGATACCAGCGGTGAAAGTACGTGCCGACGGATACTGCCAAGCAATTACACCACTTGTATACGTTTCGGGGTTGTAACCCACGAAGTCACTTGAAGTAAATGTATAGAGATTGTCAATAGAACCATAGATACGCAATTTCTGGATGAAAGCCTTCTTAGTCAACAAAGACGGAACTGTATAACCCAATGCTACATTGCTGATACGCAAGAAACCACCGTCATACAAGAAACGTGATGAAGCTGAAGTTGCTTTATTGGGGTCACCATAAATATATTGAGGATACTTAGCCGACTTGTTCTCAGGGGTCCATGAGTTAAATACTATATCTTCAAGTGGGGTACGGTTAGACATACCAGAGCCAGTAAACGGAGCGCCTGAGTCATATACTTTAGCTCCTAAGCGGTAGTTAAATGCCAAATTAAAGTCGAAACCTTTCCAGTTTACATTGGTACCAAAACCACCCAAGAATTTCGGGTCGGCATCACCTACATAACGCTTGGCAGCATCATTATATACAGAAGTTGTTTCGTCACCTTCTTTGTTGAGGTACCACAACGGCTTACCTGTTGCTTGATCAACACCGGCATATTCTTTCATATAGAACTGACGGTACGGACGACCTTCTTCAATAATAGTATAAGTACTTTCAATAGGATCCGGAGTAGACAACTTCACAATACGGTTTTGGTTGTAAGTCATGTTGGCATAAGCGGTCCATGTTAATTCATTGTTCTGAATAATAGAACCATTCACTGAAAGTTCAACACCGCGGTTACGGATAGAACCGATGTTTTGGTACACATTGGTTAAACCGGTAGTCATCGACAAAGGAACCTGGAACAACGCATCGGTTGTCTTCTCGTTGTAGAAGTCGAATGTAAAATGAACACGGTTATAGAGTGACAGGTCGAAACCTATATCAAACTTATTAGAAACCTCCCAAGTCAAATCAGGGTTAGGAATTGCTGTAGGGACCATACCCGGTACACCATTATAGTTGTAACCTGAAGTATAGAAGCCACGAGAAGCATACCAATCGATATCCTGGTTACCTACTGTACCATACGATGCACGTATAGCAGCATTGGTAATAATTTCATGTCCTTTGAGGAATTCTTCATTCGATAAACGCCATTTCCCTCCCAATGACCAAAAGTTACCCCAACGGTTGTTAGAACCGAATACAGACGAACCGTCACGACGGAAAGAACCTGACAGGTAATACTTGTCGTCATAAGAGTACTGACCATCAAAGAAATAAGATGCCAATCGAGCTTCTTTCTTGTAATATTCAGAATCCATCCATGAACCGGCTGTTGCAAGGTCGCGCATGCCCGAATCTGCATACGGGAAGTCTGAGCCTGCATAGTATTCATAGAAGTAATTCTTACGTTGCATTTCCTGGCCCAACATAACACCTACGCTGTGTTTGCCAAACTTAGTATTCCAACCCAAAATATTATTCCAGGTAATAACGGTATTCTTTGAGTTATATTGCTGTCCCAAACCGTTATAGTTCATACCTTGCGGATTGTAGATAGCACTCCAGTAGTCATACTGACGGAAGTCTACAATGTTCACACCCAGCGTAGTTTTATAATAGATGCCTTTACCGAAGTCAAGTTGAAGGTACGGGCTAAGATTTACTGTTTGATTGGTAGTATTGAACAAGTTTCCTTTATCCTTATCATAAAGAGCCAACGGGTTGTATTTAGAAACATTAGCATAGCTACCATCTTCATTATAAAAAGGATAGAACGGATTCATACTTGAAACTGCAGCTACAGTTGCAGCAGACATTGAACCGCTGGTTGCCTGAGAGAAACCATTCTGGTCAGTATAACTGAAAGAAGTGGTAACACCAAAAGTCATAAACTTGAATTTACCATCCAAGTTTAAACGGCCTGAGTAACGTTGCATATCCGAACCGATAACAAGTCCTTCGTTATCTAAGTAGCCCAAGCTAACATAGTATCCAGTATCGCCCGAGCGCCCTTGGATATTCAAGTTATAATCCTGGTAGTAACCTTTACGGGTAACTGCATCCATCCAGTCATAAGATGACTTGCGGTCCCAGCCATATAGATTGGACAAATAATCATAGCTGGCAGCATAATCTTTTGCACGACCGGCGGCTGTCCAACCTTTAGCAAGAAGATCCATTGTTTGCTCAGCATTGGCATAATCCATGTTATTGTTACCCATTGTAACAAAACCTTGTTTAATATCGAGATTCAAGTTGAATTTGCCTTGCGAACCTTTCTTGGTAGTAACAACAATTACACCATTACCCGCACGCGAACCATAGATAGCAGTTGCGGCAGCATCCTTCAAAACAGTTACGCTTTCAATATCGGCAGGGTTAATTGACGACATCGGATCCAGGAAGTTGTTCGATGTACTACTCATACTATCATAGTCAGAGTTAACCGGCATACCGTCAATAACGTAAAGCGGTTGTGTTCCTGAGTTCAACGATCCACGGCCGCGAACATAAACCGAACCCCAAACCCCAGGCATATTGGTAGAGTTATTCATCTGCAAACCAGGGATAGATCCTTCCAGTGACTTCACGAAGTTAGGGTCTGTCTTTTTCGCAATTACATCTTGTCCAACCACAGAAGCTGCACCTGTAAATGATGCTTTCCGGCTCACACCGTAACCGGTAATTACAACCTCTTCAATTAATTGAGCATCAGCCTTTAATGTAATATTAACCGATGGTTTAATAGCCACATTTTGTTGTTGCATACCAATGTAAGAAACCTGCAAAGTTTTTGCAGAACTTGGCACGCCCGATAAAGTAAACTTACCATCTATGTCAGTGATGGTACCTAAATTTGTACCACTAACCAGCACAGAGGCTCCAACAACTGGTTGCCCGTCTTCTTCCGAAATTACAACACCTGTAACCTTCTGAGTTTGGGCAGTTACTAGACCGATACCTACAAAAAGGCAGGTCAATAACAGCATTAATTTTCTTTTCATAAATTCTCTCTTAAAGTTTAACCTTGTATTAATTGTTTCTAAGCTCTAACAATTTGCAAATATATTAATAAATATGAAAAGACCAACTTATTTTTAGAAAAATACTTCAATAAATAACAAATTGACATTTTATATATGGTTTTTATGCTGTTTAGCACAAAATTTATGTGAAAACAAACAATTAACATTCAGTTATACTGACTTCTTGCCACCCAAAAAGAAACATATATTTGAATTATTCTCGTATTAAATTACAAATTTAGCTTTTTTTTACTCCTTTGTGGTTTCTGGATAAAGCTTTTAATACACAAATTCTATTTTTTTTAACCGGAAAGGTGTTGGTTTTTGAGAGGCTCAGCAGCTGTTTCACATAGGTTAAAGTCTGTAAAAATTGCCTTTAAACCGAAACAATGTCTTACTTCGTGAACAGACATTGACGAAAACTCGATGAAATGGAGAAAATTCTATACAATTTGGTATTTAACAGGAAAAAAGAGCTCAGCACCAAAGGAACCGCCCTGGTACAAGTAGAAGCTTATCAGAATAGAAGAAAGAAATACTTCTCAACTAAAGTGTATTTAAAACCTGAACAGTGGGACGCAAAAAGAGGATTGGTTAAAAATCACCCTAATGCAAGGGCGCTCAACCAGCTATTGTATGCATACATGGCCGAAATCGAGGAGAAAGAGTTGTGGATATGGCAGCAAGGGAAAACGGTAACGTTAGAAGCGTTAAAAGATGCCGTGTGTTTGTCCAAAGAGAAAATAAACTCATTCCTGTCATTTTATCAGGAGGAGGTAGCTACTTCCCCACTGAAGGAGAGCACTAAAGTTAACCATTTGTCAACTCTTGATTTATTGAAAGAGTTCAAGAAGGACATGACATTTTCCGATTTAACGTTTGATTTAATCTCTTCGTTCGACAGTTTCCTGCAATCAAAAGGCTACCATGTGAATACGATAGCCAAGCACATGAAACATTTGAAACGGTATACCAATGTGGCCATCAACAAGGATTTGATTGATATTCAACGCTATGCCTTCCGGAAATACAAGATAAAAAGCATCGATAGCCGGCACTCTCATTTGTCTATCGACGAGTTAGAATGCTTGGAGAAGTTAAGTTTGGAGGGAAAACATGCCCGCCTGTACCAAACACTGGATGCTTTTCTGTTTTGTTGCTATGTAGGCCTCAGGTATTCTGACTTCACCCATCTTACTCCTGAAAACCTGATTGAGATTGACCGCAATCAGTGGCTTGTATTAAAATCCATCAAAACCCGTATAGAGGTACGTCTGCCCATCTACCTGCTGTTTGATGGCAAAGGAGTGAAGATACTTAACAAATACCGGGACAATCTGCCCGGGTTCTTCAACCTGCGCGATAACTCCAATATAAATAAGGAGTTATTGCTCATAGCCAAAGCCGCCGGCATTAACAAACGGATTTCTTTTCACACCGCCCGTCATACCAATGCCACCTTATTAATATATAGCGGAGTTAATATTACAACCGTCCAGAAGTTGTTGGGACATAAAAGTGTAAAAACCACTCAGGTATATACCAATATTATGGATACAACGATTGTGAGAGACCTTGCTCTGCATGCGTTGCCACAGAACAATGGTCGGGCATCTAAAAGAATGCGGCAATAGACTATACCGAGCCAGTTTTATCAGATAAAACCAACTGTTCATCAGCTAAACCGTTGGTTTCAAGAGCAAAACCTCGGGTTTCAAAAGCAAAACCAACAGTTTCAGCAGGTAGAACTCTCAGTTTCCGGGCATGGAACAAAAGGTTTCTCTGCTGAAACTAGAAGTTTCAAGCTATGAAACTCCTTGCTATATGCCGGATTGACTATATCAATAGCATTGCAAGAATGGCGAATGCCTCCGGAAATGGCGAATCGATGGCGAATCAAAAACGGATTCGCCATCGATTATTTATTTAATATACAGCATAATAGAACCAAAAAGATGGCGAATGGCGAATCAAAATGCGTTTTATGCTCATGGAGGGTGTTGGCTGATTTCAAGTGTTTAATACCCTCTGGATACTTCAATTTCATCAAAGAAGGATAGCAATATATTGAAAAACAATAAATTAATCAATAATACCGGTAGAGATACAGTACTATTAAAGCAGATTCAACGTTTTCATAATATACTGATAATCAAATAGATATATAAATATCAACAAATGTATTCAAAGTTCCCGCGCAAATTATTGCACTGAGAATCAACTCTTTACAATCGAAATAGTTCTGCAAAGACTCTGCAGGTTTCTTACATCGGTATGCGGTCACAAAGTGCAACAATTAAAGCTGGTATTATGAATATCACCCTAGTTCCGGATGCTAAATTACTGGACGAGGTTGTGGTAACAGCTATGGGTGTTAGCCGATCGGATAAGGCCCTGGGATATGCTGTATCGAAGGTTGACCCGAATGAAGCCATACAAAAAGCTGAGCCCGACATGTTCCGTGCATTGAACGGTAAGATTCCGGGAGTACAAATTAGCGCAGCTTCATCTACAGCAGGTAGTGCTACCAAAATGGTAATTCGTGGTAGTTCTTCTATCAACGGTAGCAATGACCCTCTTTACGTAGTAGACGGTATTCCTTACAGTAATCCGGAAATAACTACAGGTAACCGTTTGATGACAGCCGGTGCCTATGGTTCGGGTATCTCTACACTGGACCCCAATGATATTGAAAGCATGTCGGTTCTTAAGGGTGCTGCCGCTGCAGCTCTATACGGTTCGCGTGCTGCCAACGGTGTTGTATTGATTACCACCAAATCGGGTTCTAAGACTAAACGTCCGTCACAAAAGGGCACCGAAATTACTTTCACGGCTTCTTACGCTACTGAAACTCCGGCATCTTTGCCCGACTATCAAAACTCTTACGGCGCAGGTTCAAACTTCCAATACTCTAATGCCAATGGTTCTTGGGGTAAAGCATTTTCAGAAGGCGGGACAATTCCGGTTCCGAGCCAATACCTGGCTGCTTATCCGGAGATGGACCCTACCATGGAGTATAGAGCTTATCCGAATAACGTAAAAGACTTGTTCCGTACCGGTGGTGTGGCCGATTTTTCTGTAAACATAGCAAGTTACAATGACAAAGGCAATCTTGGTATCACTGTGTCACGTACCGACCAGAATGGCTTTGTGCCACATTCTGAATTTGAACGCTCTTCATTCAGCGTGGGTGGTAACCAGAAGTTAGATAACGGCATCCGCGTAGGTGGAACACTTACTTATAGCCGCAGTATTCAAGACGGTCCGTTCTTTGGTGCAGGTAGCTACAATGGTTCAGTGAGCTCATTTGCCCGTACCATGTTGATGCCGCGCCAATACAACTCTACCGGTTTGCCTTACAAAACTCCCGCCGGAGATAACTTGTTTATCCTGAGTGGTGTTGACAACCCGCTTTGGTCATGGGAAAACAATACCATTAATACCGTGAACGACCGTATTGTAACTTCGTTAAATACAGGATACGACTTCACTAAATGGTTATCGTTTAACTATACATTTGGCTGGAACCAATATGAAATGAATCGTAAGCAGGTAATTAACATCGGTTCTTCTGCCGGGCAAGCAGGTAAAGGGCAAATAACCAACGATTCTTACACGATGCAAGAATTGGAGTCGGTAGCTACACTGGCTTTCAAATACGATTTCGGAAAAGATTATAAGTTGAATGCAGTAGTGGGACACAATGTGAACCAACGCACCAGCCACAGATCAACACAAGTGGGTACTGAAATGATTTTCAGAGACATCTATAACGTAGACAATACACAAACACAAACCGCCAGTGAAAATGTTACCCAAAGACGTTTGTGGGCGATGTTTGCCGACGTGACTTTTAGCTATAAGAATTATGCATACTTGAACGTGGCTGTACGTAACGACCATTCTTCGACATTGCCTAAAGACAACAACAGTTATATCTATCCGGCTTTCACTGGTTCATTCCTGTTTACGGATGCTTTCCAAATTAATCCGGATTACCTGAACTACGGTAAGATTCGTGTTGGTTGGGGTAAGGTAGGTAACGACGCATCTCCTTATTACCAGAATGGTACCTACTTACAGGATGACCCGTTCGATGGCCGCGCTATCATGCTGTTACCCAACTATACTTTTGACCCGAATTTGAAGCCGGAATTTACCGAAGAGTTTGAAATCGGTACCGAATTGAAGTTCTTCAACAACCGTTTCGGTATTGACTTTGCTTGGTACAACCGTAACATTACCAACCAAATTGCACCTATCAGCTTGGCGCGTTCAACCGGATCAAGCAGCTACTACACCAACTTTGGTAAGATTAATAACAAAGGTATCGAAATTGGTGTATCGGCCACTCCGATTTCATTACGCAACTCATTTAAATGGGACATCTTCGCAACCTTTAGCCAGAATAAGAGTAAGGTCGTTTCTTTGATAAAAGACACTGATCGTATTGTACTCTCTACCGGTTCAACCAGTGAGGCTCAACCTACCATGCAGGTAGGATACCCTTACGGATTCCTCCGTGGTACAGTAATTGCACGCGATGAAGAAGGTAATCCGTTGGTTAACCCCTCAACCGGTGCTTATATGGTAGCTTCTGAATTGGGCGATTTGGGCGACCCGAACCCCGATTTCAAAACAGCTATCACCAATACATTCTCATTCAAAGGCTTCACCTTTAGCTTCATGTTCGATGCAACTGTAGGTGGTGTACTTGTATCAGGATCGGCATCAGATATGTTAGGCCGTGGTGTAACTACCTATAACGAAGACCGCTTGGGCTCACGTATCCTGCCGGGTGTGTATGCTAACCCCAATACACAGAAACCTATTTTGGATGCTAATGGCAACAAGATTAAAAATACCACACAGCTTACCGAGAACGACCTTTGGTTTGCCTCGTCAAGTGCAGCTCCTACACTGGCAATGAACGGTGTGCAAGAGTTTGCTACATTTGATGCTACGGTATTCCACTTGAGCGAAATCTCTTTGGGATATGACTTCCCGAAAGCATGGTTGAAGAAAACCTTCATCGGTGCGGCTAACATTACCGTTTTGGCAAGAAACCTGTGGCACTATGCACCGGGATTCCCCAAAGGCCTTAACTACGATCCGGGTTCCAACTCATTTGGTGCAGGAAACGTACAAGGTATCGAGCGTGAAACGGCTCCTACAACGCGCAGAGTGGGTGTGAACCTCAAATTAACATTCTAAAATATCAGCTCATATGAAAAAGTTTATATTAAATCTATTTATACTATCCACCATCGTTTCGTTTACAGCTTGTACGAGCGGTTGGTTGGATATCAATGACGACCCCAACTCTCCCACGACTCCTGAGTTGTCAAAATTGCTTTCAGGTAGTGAGAAATACATGGCATCGGCATTTGGACAAGGTAACTTTATCGGCAACAACTTGTCGTCTTATACCCATCACCTGGTTTCGCGTGAAACACAAAACTATGGTATGAGCGGCACAGCCAATAACCCGTACAATACCTGGAACTATTGCTTCCTGTACTCTTTGATTGACTTTGATGCCATTATCAAGTATGCCGAACCGGATGGTAACCTGATTTATGCAGGTATTGCCAAAACCCTGAAAGCATACACTTTCTCTATGATGGTTGACCTTTGGGGTGATATTCCTTACAGCGAATATAACATCCCGGGATTGAACTACCCGAAAGCAGATAGCAGCAAAGACATTTACAATGCAGTGCTGGCTCTGCTGGCAGAAGCTAACGCTAACTTGCAAGATGCCTCGGCTCCTAACTTGCTTAAACCCGCAGCAGACGATTTCTTCTATGCCGGTAACAAGGACAAATGGACACGTTTGAATAATACCATCCAACTGAAATTGCTGTTGCAATCGCGCAAAGCAAAATCGGACATTACCGATTGGCAAACTAAGTTGAGCGGTTTGATTTCTGCCAACAAGTTCATTGCTTCAGGTGAAGACTTCCAGTTTTGGTATACCACTAAGGTTAGCCCGGACGAACGCCACCCGGCTTTCGTAAGCGAATATGGTACCGGTTCAACCTATTGGATTAGCCCGTACTTCTACGAAATGATGAAGGGTTTAACTTATAACAACACCAAGAACCCGTTTGCAGGTATCTCCGACCCACGCGTACCCTACTACTTCTTCAACCAGTTGGCTACAGGTAAAGATGCACAAAATAACTACCCGTATCGTGAAGGTAACTTCCTGGGTATATTCTTTGCCGATGGTGGTGGTAACAGCGCCGGCGACCAAGCTGCATCAATGACCAAGATTGGCTTATATCCTTGTGGAGGTAAGTTTGACGACGGAAAAGGTGGTAAGGTTACAACCAGCACCGGTACCGGAGCAGCTCCTCTTAAACTCCTGACTTATCATTCATTGAAGTACATGTTGGCGGAATTAGCGCTTGCAGGCGAAACTACCGGTGATGCAAGAACTTTGTTGAAAGAAGGTATGGATGCTTCTATAGCTCACGTAGGTACTGTGGCAGCCAAACAAAGCGTAACAGGTATTACAAATGCCAACAGAGATGCATTCACTGCAGCCGTATTGGCTAAGTACGATGCTGCATCGGCCGATGTTAAGATGGAAATCGTAATGAGTCAGAAATGGATAGGTAACTTCTTTAGTGCCCCGGATGCTTATACCGACTACCGCAGAACAGGTTACCCCACATTATTCAACCCGCAGAACACCGAAAATCCCGGGTTTGGTGTGAATCCTACTCCTACTGCAGGTTCACCTGCTGCTGTAACTATTAATACCATAACATCTTTCCCGAGATCATTGTACTATCCTACAACTTCGGAAACTGACTTGAATCCGAATATGGTACAGAAAACAGACTTGTCAGCCAAGTTCTTATTTTGGGATAAATAATAAATGATATACTAAATTAAATAGTTAATACAATATGAAAAGAATATATTTATATACCCAGGTTTTAGCGGTAGCCTTTTTAAGCATCTTCGCTACGAGCTGTGACAAAGACTTGCCATTCCCTGAGGATATTACGAAAGGGGTCGCTATCGATATTATTCGTGTAGCCGGAACCGACCCATTGCTTTCTGGTGGAATTACTGCCGGAAACTACAAGGTGCAACTGTCGATACCGACTTATCAGGGCGATACGTCAATGATGAATCATGCTCAGTTGTTGGCTGTGCTGACGTCTCCTACCGGTACATCTACGTCTCAAGTAGTTGTTGATAACATTACTACATTTCCGCAAACAATTGATTTGAACATTGCAGATGTGTATAGCAAGTTCGGGAAAACAGCCCCTACTGCCGGTGAAACATTGTGTTTCACTCCCAACGTAGTACTGAAAAGCGGTGAAGTAATTCCCGGTTGGAATCAGTATACAGGAGCATATAACAACATTGCTTTCAGTGGTTGGCAGGTTGATGGCCGCAGTTTCTCTTACCGCGTTCGTTACCCGGTTGTATGCGAGTTGGTGCTCGATGAATTCGTAGGCGACGTAGAAATCTCTGATAATTTTTATGACGATTATGATGCAAAATGCGTGAAGATGTCAGAAACTCAATTGAAAATAGAGGGACTCCTTGGAGGTACTGTACTTATCAATATAAATAAAACAGACCATACAGTATCTGTACCCAAAACGGTAGTAGGCAACTACTTCCAGTATACCAATTTAACGATAAGTGGTACCGGAAATATTGATGCTTGTAATGGCATTATTACTTTCAGCGGACCTGCATCAGTAGATCAGGGTAGTTTCGGAACAGAAACTTGGGTAATTAAAGTGAAGTAATAAACTGCCTCAAAATAGGAATGAAAGAGGGGGCCTCAAAAAGGGATTCCCTATAAAAATAGCGAAGGAGGAGCATCGATGGATGCTCCTCCTTTTTAGTCATATTACTATTCAATTACCGCACTCTTGTTGGAAGCAGGTTAATAAAATCATTCAAAAGAAACAGCAACTTTCAATACAATAAGAGTATGCTATTGAATCAGCTCTTGCCAATTTTATTTTCTTACAAAACATAACCTTGAGAAAACCAACCTAGATGTTATTAAACAATAACCAAAACGCCTCTCTTGATAGAGAAAAAAGATAAACAATTATCGTTCAATCAAAATAGTTTATAGCAAAAAATGCATTAACAACGTTCATGCTTCTTTGTAAAAAGCTAAATTACAAGATGTTAATCTAAATTTTGGTAGACTATAAGTATTACAGACTCAGTTCTTTTCAAAACATTTTTCCCTTTTAATCAGTTACTTGTACATTAATTCATCTTGACATATATCATTATTCAAAGTTCTATATAAATCAATAACGCGCTGATATACAGACATGTACAAGAAGTGTAGTTCTGCAAAAACTTTGCAGGTTTCTTATATTGGCATGCAGCAACAAAGTGTAGCGATTAAACCCAATGTTAGAGTCATACTAAAGGCTGACGCTCAATTAATCGACGAGGTTATTGTAGTTGCATATGGTACAGCAAAAAGATCGTCTTTTACAGGTTCTGTTTCAACGATGAAAAGTGATCAGTTAGAAATGAGACAGGTTTCCAATATCACAAATGCGATGTCGGGTGCTGTGGCAGGTGTGCAAGTAACCGGGGGTACAGGAGGAGGACAACCTGGAACTACTGCCAAAATACGTGTACGCGGTATTGGCTCTATGGCAGCGGGTAATGAACCGTTGTATATTGTTGATGGTGTACCTTATGACGGCGATTTGTCATCTATCAATACGGCTGATATCGAAACTACAACAGTATTGAAAGATGCTGCATCAAATGCTCTGTATGGTGCCCGTGGCGCCAATGGTGTTGTATTGATTACAACTAAAAAAGGACGGGTTGGTGATGCCGTGGTTACAGTGGATGCAAAATGGGGAACTAACAGACGCTCGGTACCGAATTACGATGTATTGACAAACCCTGCTACTTATTTAGAGAAAGCTTATGAAGCTATGTATAATAGCCAATATTATTCTACTGCCCGCAAAGGTGACGCAGCGTATGCAAATAAGTATGCCAATACCTATTTGCCAACGAATAGCAATGGTGGTCTTGGTTACCAAATCTATACAATCCCCAGTGGTGAAAGCATGATTGGTATGGATGGCAAATTGAACCCGAATGCGACTTTAGGCTATTCTGACGGAAAATACTATTATAAACCGGATAATTGGTTCGACGAATTATTTGATTCAGGGAATCTGCGCCAGGAGTATAATGCAACCATTTCGGGTGCTTCGGAGAAACTTAGCTATTATATGTCTGCCGGCTATTTGGATGATACCGGTTTGATTGCCGGATCGGGTTTCACACGCTATAGTGCCCGTGTAAAGGCAGACTACCAGGCTAAGAAGTATTTAAAATTAGGTGCAAATATTTCTTATACAAATTATGATATGATGTCGCCCGCCACTCAGGGAAGTGATGCCGGAACTTCATCTGCCAACTTGTTCTATCTTGCAAACAACATTGCTCCTGTTTATCCGATGTACTCGAGAAATGCTGATGGAACAATCAGAAAAGATAGCCGCGGCTATACTGTATATGATTTTGGAGACAGAACTACAGGTGGTAATTTCAAACGGACATTTATGAGCGGTTCTAATCCGGCTGCTATGGTTCAATTAGATAAACGCCAGTATGTAGCTGATGTTATGAGTGGCCGGTGGTATGCTACTTTAGATATTATTGACGGGCTTCAATTTACCTATAATATTGGACTTGATTTGGATGCAACCCGGTACAAACGTTTGTACAATGCCTATTATGGACAATACTCACAAGTAGGCGGTATCGTTTATGTGGGTTCTTTCAGAACATTCTCAATTAATCAACAGCAGTTGCTTACTTACAAGAAGGTTTTCAAGGATGTACACTCTGTAGATGTACTTGTTGGACACGAAACCTATAATTATAAGTATGAATACCTGAATGGAAGCAAGGAAAAACTGTTCAATCCCAACATTGTAGAGATAAACAACGCCATCAAATCACCGAGCATTAATTCGTATACCAATTACTATGCAACGGAAGGCTATTTAGCCCGCGCACAGTATGAATACGATGGGAAATACGTGGTGAGTGGTTCTTATCGTCACGATGCATCTTCTCGTTTCTCGAAAAACAACCGCTGGGGAGATTTTGGCAGTGTGGGTGCTGCATGGGTAATGTCAAGTGAACCATTCCTCAAGAGTCAGAATTGGATTGACTTCCTGAAATTTAAGGTAAGCTACGGTATGCAGGGTAATGATGCATTGCTGTATGCAGATAGAGTAACTCTTAACTATTATCCGTATCAGGATCAGTATACTTTGTCGGAAAGTAATGGTGATTTTGCCACAAATATGACTTACAAAGGAAATGAAGATATTACCTGGGAAACTTCGCACTCGTTCAATGCAGGTTTTGATTTTACCTTGTGGAAAGGATATTTGTCGGGAAGTATAGAATACTTTAGCCGCAAAACATCTGATATGTTGTATTACATGCCCATGTCTCCGTCTCATGGTTTTGCCCAAATGCCTAAAAACATTGGTTCGGTAATAAATAAAGGAGTTGAAATTGATTTGCACTCTACCGTCCTGAAAACAAAGGATATAACATGGGATGTATATGTGAATGCAACGGGCATAAAAAACAAAATCTTAAAACTTGACCCGTCATTAGAGGGCGAAATGATTGATGGAACACGCATCTATCAGGAAGGAAAATCAATGTATCAAATGTATTTCCCCAAATATGCCGGCATAAGTGATGAAGGTGTTGCATTGTATTATCTTGAAAAGAAAGATGCTGCAGGAAAAACTACTGTTGAAACAACAACAAATTATGCCAGTGCAACGAAATATGCTACAGGTGATATTTTGCCTGATGTATATGGTGGTTTTGGTACCACTTTGAGCGCATATGGCTTTGACTTCTCCATGACTTTTGCCTATCAATTGGGAGGTCGGGTATATGATTCTGCTTACGCTTCTATGATGCACATGGGATCTGCGGCAAGAGCTGGTCAGAACTGGCACAAAGATATTTTGAACTCATGGAGTGAAACAAATAAGAATACAAATATCCCTCGTGTAAATTCAAGCGATAGCTATACGAATTCCACCTCCGACCGATTCTTGATTAGTTCAAACTATCTGGACCTGACCAATGTCACATTGGGATATACTTTGCCTAAAAGCCTGATTTCCAAGTTTGGCATTAATGCTTTGCGTATTTACGGATCAGCTGATAATGTGGCATTGTTCACGAAACGTAAAGGACTTGACCCACGTCAGTCATATACATCTATCAATGCAACCACCTACTCCCCGGTACGCACAATTTCCGGAGGTATTAAAGTTACATTCTAATAACCTATTTAAGAAAGAATGAATTATGAAGCTAAAAAATAAAATCCATTACATACTCCTCTGCGCGGGATTATTCGTATTTACGAATTGTGCAGACGATTTAAATGTAGCACCGGAAGGTGATATAATGACCGAGCAACAAAAAGAGGACCTGTATAAGCTCGAAGCTGAAAAGATGCAAGCTGATGTAAATGGTTTGTATTCAGCATTGATTAAATATGGACTAATTTCTGACTGGTATGGTGGCACAGCCCACTTTGATTTTGGCTTTGCCGCTGCTTGCATGATGTATGATGCCAGTTGTATGGATATGCCATCGGAATATACCGGATATAACTGGTTTAGAAGTCCCCTGGAATTTGGCGACCGCATACCGGAAAGTAGTACAACCTATTTTCTATGGTATACTTTCTATACACATCTAAAAACGGCTAACGACATCTTGAAGGTTGCAATAAAAGGCACTGACAATGACACCTATAAAGGTTTCCGTGGTCAGGCTTTAGCCTCCAGGGCATTTGATTATCTGAACCTTATACAGGCTTATCAGTTTACTTACAAAGGACATGAAAGCGATAAGGGCGTGCCCATCGTTACAGAAGATATGACTGACGAGGATATTTCAAACAGCCCGAGAGCAACCGTACAGCAAGTATATGACTTGATAATAGCTGATTTAACAGAAGCCATATCGTTGTTGTCTGCCGACCGTGCCGATAAAGGTCGCATCAATGTAAATGTAGCCTATGGTCTTCGGGCACGTGCTTACTTGAATATGGAGATGTGGAAAGAAGCCGCAGCAGATGCCGAAAAAGCAATGTCAGGTTATACCCCCTATTCGATAGCTGATGTATCTAAACCAACTTTCAATAACATCAGTGCCAGTTCTTGGATATGGGGTTGTGCAGTTACTGAAAACAATGACATTGTACAATCGGGAATTATCAACTTCCCGGCACACATGTGTTCATTCACCGGTAATGGGTACGCTCCGGGATATGCAGGAAGATATATCAACAGCACCTTATGGAATGCAATTCCCGAAACAGACGTGCGTAAAGGCTGGTGGACAGATGAAGATGAATATTCTCCGAATGTAGACTGGACCTGGAAAATTCAATACCAAGGAGATTATTATAATATTGCGGAATGGGAAGGATGGCAGGCACCTTATTTGAACGTAAAATTCGGTGCTTATCAAGACCTCTATGATAACGGAACAAATGCATGTGATTTCCCATTAATGCGTGCTGAAGAGATGCATCTGATCAAAGCCGAAGGATTGGCAATGGGTGGAGATGTAGCAGGAGGTAAAACTGCTTTGGAAGCTTTCGTAAAAGCTTACAGAAACCCTTCTTATGTTTGCAAGGCCACTACAGCCCAGCAACTGCAGGATGAGGTATGGTTCCAACGTCGTATCGAGTTGTGGGGAGAAGGATTCTCTCTGTTTGATGCAAAACGCTTGAAGAAACCTATTGAACGTGTAGGTACAAACTTCCCTGAGAATCTCAGATATAACTTACCGGCTGAGGCTCCTATCCTTTTGTGGAACATCCCGCAAGATGAAATACAAACTAATAAGGGAATTCCTGAAAGTGAAAATAACCCGACAATTCCGAAACCCTCGGTATAAAATGTCTTGGTAAATATAGAAAAGGAGGAGTATTGATGTGATGCTCCTCCTTTTTTTGTCAAGTTTACTCTATTTCTAACGATAGTTCTTCACAAAATTGTTCATCTCCGTTTTGCTTGAACTAAAATCAAGTATTTCAATCACTACAAAGAAAGTACCCTTATCCACAATCTTCGGATACATCATCTTCATTACTTTCATCCGTTGATTATCAAAATTGTAACAGCTTGCTAACAATCGGCATTGGTCGGAAGTAAAATGTGAGGTTGCCAATGCACTTTCTAACATATTCTCGCGGTCGTTGCCAAAGCTCTTTTCTTTGTACAGGTGATAAAAACGACTGAAATCGTCTTCTCTCATCACATCGTGGTAGAAACCCCGGTCATTTCTATCGGGACGTATACCCGGAGCTGCATCAACAATGATATCCTGAACAGAGAAGCCCGAATAACGTACCCGCTCGTTGTATAACAATTCACCCTTAGAAGTGGGGGCACCCCGACGCCCCGGATTAACGGCATATACTTCGACCTGATAGAGCCCGCTTGGCAGGTTGGCAACGAAGCAACTGGCAGAAGCCGTGCATACCTGCTCACCGTTGATATAAACCGCCAGGGGCTGACCGTTACCTTCAATACGCAGCCCCTTGATTGGAGAAGCAGCCTGTACACCTAATGCGGTAAGCAAGAAGAGTGTGCAATAGATTAGTTTACGCATAGTAATTTCATTTTAGTATTAGTATCTTAATGGTAATTATCTTCCGGAGTTGCTGCCTCTGCTTGACGAGCGAGAAGTGGAACGACTGTTGGTATTGCTCTTTGAAGAGCTGTCGGACGAACGGGTGGTGGTACGGGTTACTTCACTCTTACTACTGTTGCTGCTACGGGAGCTGGTGCGACTACTGTTATTACCCGAGGTATTGGTAGTAGTGGTAGTACTGGTACGGCTACTGGTACGAGTAGAATTCTCATTACGGCTCGGCGCAGTGGTTTCCCGGCGGCTTTCGTTGGTAGTACCATTGTTGGTACGACTTTCATTGTTGTTATTTTCAAAATGGAAGCTACGATTGTTGTTATTGTTGGTACCGCTCGAGGTACGTGCATCGGTACCGCGGTTGGTATCGCGACCGGTATTCATGGTAGGCGGTACGGGTGCACTCTTTGAGGTACGGGTAGTAGGACGCACTGACGAGTTAGAGCGAACGGTTACCGAACCAAAATCGGACCGGCGATGAGAGGAGTTTATCCGGTTATCACGTACACTGTAATTGGATCCGTAGATATTGTGCGAATAGCGTCCGCGGTAATAACTCACATTGTTGTAGTAGGTACGGTAATGCCCGCCACTATAAGTGCGGTAATGGTAAGGCTTACCATAGTAGAACAAACTGCGGTTGGGGTAGTTAACGTAAATCCGGAAGCTCCACTTAGATCCATTCATATAGATGGGACGGTAAAAATAATCTAATCCCATAAAGTTACGGTATTGCATATCGCTCAGCACCCAGCGCAAGTCGTCGTTACGAACATCGAGGAAGGTATAATAATCGTTCAAAGCCCACTCGTACCCTCTGGCTACATCGTCCATCAGGTAACGGATGGAGTAAATGAAATCGTAATTGATTTCGTAGATATCGTTATACTGTGCAGTGGTAAGGCGAAGTTCATAAGCCATCTTGTCGGTGAGAAAGCGTGTTTCGTTTCGCATCTGACTGGTGCTCATAGCGGCCATGCTTGTGCTGCTCATGGCAGTCATCCCGATGGCAAATAGGGTAATAAGTATCCGTTTCATAATCGTTATCTTTAAGTGAGTAACTATCTTGTTATCTGTATTACAAAAATAGGGTGAGGAAACTCCCCACCCCAATGATTCTCTCTATTCGTGTGTAGGGATTTCCCTATTTCGATTAGGAATGTGCCAGAGAGATACCTTCGTCATCCAGCACAATGAGCCGGCGCTTGTACAAGTCGCCCACACCTTTCTTGAAAGTTTTCTTGCTCACCCCGAAAACATCGTATATCTCTTCGGCAGCACTCTTGTCGGTAATACTGATGCGCCCGCCATGCTCACGGATGTACTCCAGCAGGGTTTTCGAGAAATCGTCTACCTTCTCGAATCCGGGTTTTTGCAGCATCAGGTCTATCTTGCCATCTTCACGTACCTGCTTCACGAAGGCTTTCAGCCTGGAGCCGGTATGCAGGGGTTGAAATATCTCGCCGTCATACAACAGTCCGCCATAGCGGTTGTCGATAATGGCTTTGAATCCCAGGTCTGTTTTTTGCCAGATTAATATATCGACTTCTTCACCGGGAGTGTACTCTACCGGCTCTTTGGACAGGTAACGGTCTACCTTAGCCGAAGCCACGATGCGGTAGCTGTCTTCATCCAAATATACATATACCACATAACTTCTGCCTACTTGCATCTTCATTTTCTGCTCTCCAAAAGGAACAAACAGATCTTTCATCAACCCCCAGTTCAGGAAGGCCCCGTACTGGTTAATCCAAGCCACTTCCAGGCAGGCAAACTCGCCCACCTGCGCCAACGGGGTAAGTGTGGTGGCAATCATCCGCTCGTCCATATCCAGGTACAGGAATACCGTAAGCCAGTCGCCTACTTCACACCCCTCGGGCACATAGCGCGTAGGTAGTAATATCTCACCTTCTTCGCCCCCATCAAGGTACATCCCGAAGTCCACTTGTTTTACTACTTCAAGTGTGTTGAATTTTCCTAACTCGATATTCATATTATTCTTTTGTATTTAATTCGTCATTTATGTTTTGATAAGGCAGTTGCTTCCATTCTTTAAACGTAATTCCCATTTGCTGCTTAAATGTCCGGCAGAAGGAGGAGCTATGCAGAAAGCCGGTTGCCTCCGAGAGTTGTTCTACCGATATCTTTTCGGAGCCCCTTGCCAGTTCTTGGGCGTACAAGATACGTCTTTTATTGATACAGTCGTAAAAGGTACACTTATATTCTTGTCCAATCATGCGTGACAGGTAGGTACGGTTGGTAAACATGGCACGGGCTACATCTACCATACGCAATTCTTTCTGCAAAAACAGTTTATCCTGATCCATGAGGGTTTCAAACCGCTCTACCAGCAACTGATGTTTCTTTTGATAGTCTTTTTCCTTTTTGGCAAGAACTGCCTGGGCATATACATAGCCTTCTGGATTGTCTTTCTTATTTAGCTGTTTCAGTTCTTCTACGTGATACTCATCTTCCACCGGCTCGCAGCCCATCTCTTCGGCTTCACGGTCGGCCTCTTCCAAATCGAGCGCCAACGAATCGGCAGTATAGCGCAGGTGGTAAGCATTGTAACCCATATAGCAGATAAGCACCGCCCAAAACAGCATCACCATCTCTATAAACCAGGAGTCGCCCTGGTAGTGAAAGCGTCCACGGTAAGTACACAAAGAGAGCATCAACACAAGGTACTGCCCAATAAGCAATGCCCGTCCGTACTCTACCGACCGACCTTCCGGGGTAGAAAAATATTCGTCAAGCCGATGCTTGTACCGCATCAGGCGAATGGTAGAGTATATCAACACATAGATAATCTGAGCAATTACCACTATCTTGTACAGGTACACGCTCAGGAAGTGGTGCACACGGAACACCGGACTCGTACAGGTCACCAGATTTCCTTCATTATCCATCAACTCGCGAATATACCCTACGGCCTGCGCATCACCCATAATTACATATAAAGTTACCATACCGGCAACAATGAGAAAGGCGGGCAACAACCACAGATAGTCTTTCCAGCCAAACATTTCCTCACCCGTGAGAGCCTTGAATGCAAAATAAAGCAAGGGTAGTAATAATAAGGTGGTAAAAGCTTCCAGGACTTCTAACTTATAAAAAAGGCTCAGATTAGTAATCCCTGCAAAGTACAGCCCCCAAATGCAAGTACTTACTCCCATAAGCAGAGTCACTATAATGAGGATATTCTGTGCTCTGTTGTTAGGTTCTCTTTTTAAGAGCAGGACTCCTGCCCCCAAAAGACTCGCAAAGCATGGCAATAACAGGATGATACTATGTAACATACAACGAGGTTAATTCTAATTTTATTATTGAGTACCTGCAAAAATAAGAAAAAGTAAGAAGCAACCCGCTATATCTGCGATAAAAAGATTCCAGGCTTTTTACAAGACCTATCTTATGACGGGCATCGTTTTTATTTTATCTTTGCGCCAGTCAATACCTGAAACGTCATTCTTATGCTGAAAACACAAGCGTCCATGTCTGCTTTTGCCGACACAAAGCCACATTACAACATTCTTGATGGATTACGCGGAGTAGCCGCCGTTACCGTGGTATGTTTCCACCTGTTTGAAGCTTTTGCTACGAGTCATTTAGACCAACGTATCAACCACGGCTACCTGGCAGTCGACTTCTTCTTTATCCTCTCCGGCTTTGTGGTGGGTTATGCGTACGATGACCGTTGGAGAACGTTGACAACCAAAAACTTCATCAAACGCCGCATCATACGTCTGCATCCTATGGTAGTGATGGGAGCCATTATCGGGGCCATCATGTTCTATTTCCAGAGTTGTTCCGTATGGGATGTATCGGCAGTAACCATTCCGGCATTGCTTATTGCTACTTTACTAAACGCTTTCTTACTCCCGGCTGCTCCCGGAACCGAAGTGCGGGGATTAGGCGAGATGTTTCCGCTGAATGGCCCCAGTTGGTCTTTATTCTTTGAGTATATCGGCAATATTCTGTACGCCTTGTTCATCCGTAAGTTCTCTACCCGTGTACTAAAGATGTTGGTGGCTGTCATGGGATGCGGACTGGCGGCATTCGCCATACTCGGTCCGTTGGGCGATATTTGCGTGGGCTATTCATTGACCGGAACAGAATTTACAGGAGGCTCCTTGCGATTGTTATTTTCGTTCACTGCCGGATTGCTCCTTTCGCGCATTTTCAAACCTGCCAAGGTTAAGGGTGCTTTTTGGATATGCACGCTGTCTGTGGTTACGCTTTTAGCGCTGCCGCGCATCGGTGGAGCCGAACATGTATGGATGAATGGCATGTACGATACGTTGTGCAGCGTGCTATTCTTCCCGGCACTTGTTTACCTGGGTGCCTCCGGTAAAACCACCGATGTATACACCGAACGTATATGTAAATTCCTGGGAGATATTTCGTATCCTTTATATATGGTACATTATCCGTTTATTTACCTGTATTATGCCTGGGTAAAGAATAACAACCTTACTTTTGAGCAGTCGTTACCCGGTGCTGCCGGTGTAGTTGCAGGCAGTATTGCGTTGGCGTACCTCTGCTTGAAGTTGTATGATATACCCGTGCGCAGGTATTTAACAAAGCGGTTCTTAAAGACTAAGAGCTGATAAAAAACAAAAATCCCTGAAAGTGAGTAACCTTCAGGGATTTTCTTTTTGCTTTCTTAAAGTGGTGCCACCAGGAATCGAACTCAATTCCCAATGCTCACTATATCAATATCTTAAAAAGTCCGCTAAACTAAAAGCCACCATTACAGCAACGCGCATTCTTCAGCATTTTGAAACGCCTTGTTACTTTGGCTTTTTCTTATCACAAAGATAAGCATTTACATTCTAACTGCCAAAAAATATTCCAGGACATTTCACTCCTATTCTTCTACTAATTCATAATTGGTACTCCTACCTCCGCTGGCCTCCTTTCGCAATATTCCTTTCTCAATCAAATCGTTTATATCACGGAGGGCCGTATCCGGAGAAGTCTTTGTGATCTTCGCCCATTTGGATGAAGTTAGTTTGCCATCGAATCCGTCAAGCAATTTATTAAGCATAAGACGCTGGCGATTATTCAGAGATGTTTCCGCATGGTTCTCCCAGAAGTGAACTTTCTCTAACACTCCTTGCAAAGTAGCTTCCGTAGTAAGCAAGGTTTGTCGCAGGCAATTTAAAAACCACTCCAACCATTCGGTGATATCTCCCGTACTATGTTGGCATTTTTGAAGTACTTCATAATATTGCTTACGTTCGATAAGGATTTGATTGGACAAACTGTAAAAACGTTCTGAAGTCCCATCGCCACGTGTCAATAACATATCAGAAATAGCTCTTGCAATCCGTCCATTCCCGTCATCAAATGGATGGATGATGATAAACCAAAAATGAGCAACGGCAGCTTTTATCACCGGATCAATCGGTTCATCACTGTTCAGCCAGGTTAGGAACTGATGCATTTCCTTTGCTACATCTTCCACCGGAAGAGCTTCGTAATGGACTTTTTCTTTTCCCATTGCGCCGGATACTACCCGCATTTCTCCTGTACGATACTGACCGACTTCTATCTTATACATACCGCTCCAACCCGTAGGAAATAAAGCCGCATGCCATCCGAACAGGCGTTCTTCGGTCAATGGTTTTTCGTAATTGCGTGTAGCGTCAAGCATCATCTCGACAACTCCTTCCACATTTCTACCGGACGGCACTAATCCTGCCACATCCATCCCTAAGCGCCGGGCAATGGATGAGCGCACCTGGTCGTAATTGAGTCGCTCCCCTTCTATTTCGGAAGATTTCAAGACATCAAGCGTTAATGTGGTAAGGATCGTTTCTTCCTTAAAGGAAAATCCTAATGTACTCATTTGCCCGATTAGTTTTCCTTGCAAATTACGAACCTGTCCCAATAGTACGGATAGTTTTCTATCGTCCCACGTAAAATGCGGCCAACTTGTATGTTGATAGATATATTTTGCCATAGTTCTCCTTTTTGCGGCAAATAAAAACATTATTCTCCGCATATTTACGGCAAATATACTCTTTTTTCTCTGCATTGCAAATTTTTCCCGCAAGATATGTGGAGTAAAAATACCCTTACCTAAGAAGTAATAAGACTGTTTTGAAGTAGTTGCATAGTATATGAATTCGTTTGGAGAGTACATAGCATTGCCGAGTAATTTTAAAGTATATAGGGATTTATGTGTTTGGGTTCTTAAATATTTTGTATATTTGATGGCAAACATAATTATTTTTCACACAGCATGTTTTAAATAATTATTACGTTAATCTGCCATTAATAGGACAGGTAAAAACATAACATTAAAATACAAGTATAATAAAATGCTAATAAGCGGAGTAAGAACTATAGAAAATGCAAATTATTCAATATTTTATATTGATACATTTTCTGATGAATTCAAACAGATTATACGCGACCAACTAAGAGGAATTTGGAGTGGCTTTGCGGAGGCAGATAGTTTACCTGAGTTTTATTCATACAAAAATACTTTGGCGTCTTTTTTAGAACGTTATAATCCCAAATCAGAAGACACAAAAAAAGGAATGATTGGAGAGCTCCTCGCACATATATTATTAGGTCATCAGGACAATCAATTAACATCATTGTCTATTCTTAAAAACAAAGAGGAAAGAAGTATCAAAAAAGGTTTTGATATTATCTATTGCAATCTGGCCGATAATAAACTTTGGTATTCTGAAGTAAAGTCTGGAAGGAGCGAAACTGGAGCCGAAGATTCTACAAGTTACAATATAATATTACTCAACCGAGCAAAAACAGGCATAGGGACGATGATTGAAGAAAGGAGAAATTCTTTATGGGAAAGTGCTTTATACGATGTTAGTGCAATGATCAAAGAAAACGAAGGAAGATTAAATTTGAGCCAACTCCTTTCAAACGATTCTCCAACTATAAATCCGAATCAGAAGAAAAATGTAATATTAATATCGACTCTTTATCACAATTTATCTGATATGATCCTTGAATCCAGTATTGCTCAATTCCTCGCAGATATAACTATAGAGAATATTTTTGAGAATGTAATTATCGTTTCAATACAAAAGAACACTTTTGAAGCAGTTGCAAACTTCTTAAGTGATGAATTAGCCACATCGTAATTATGGGAAATAGACAAATTACACTTAATGAATTCAGAAGAAACCTTTCATCTTCTTTTTTTGAGCAATCATACTTAAAATTGCAATTAAATAAAGAATTAGATGATTCTGAAATTCAAACGTTATTAAGAAGTGCTATAGCTTTTTCAAACTTTGGCGACTTAAACCTACAGAAATTGGGATATAAAATCATCATTTCCTATTCTAATAAATATTTAGACTACAAACCACTATATGATTATTCAATAAATAAGGGATATATACCAATATCCAATTTAATCGAGAAAAAGTTCTCAAATAGTCCAAATTTTGATGACCATTTTTTCAATTTATTATTTTCAGCATTTCAAGATAACTTCAAAGAGAAAAATTACTACATATCAAATGGGCAGAAAAAACTAATTGAATTTTCTTCTCAAAATGAATCAAATTTTGTTTTGGTTGCTCCTACCTCTTATGGTAAGTCAGAAATAATTGTAAGCAAAGTTTTTAATAATTTACACAAGAAAACATGTATAATAGTACCAAGCAAAGCACTACTAGCACAAACAAAAAAACGTCTTTTAAATCATTCGGCTGATGGTAATCTACAAAGAATAATTACCCATCCTGAAATGTACAAAGGAACAGAAAATAATTTTGTAGCTGTACTAACTCAAGAAAGGTTATTACGACTGTTGCAAAAAAACACTTCTCTAAAACTAGATTTAGTACTGATTGACGAAGCACACAATTTATTAGGTGAGAAGAATGATAGTAGATCGGTTTTATTAGCTCAGACAATTATTATTTTAAAGAGCAGAAATGAAGACATTATTTTCAACTTCTTTTCTCCGTTCATTTCTAACCCTGATAATCTTAGGGTAAAACAATCAAAGTATGAAGTTTCATCTCAAAAAACAGATGAATTTATAAAAAGTGAGAAATATTACATTTGTGATGTCTATAATTCTGCAGGAGAGCTTAAACTTTATGAGCAATTTTCTAATTCATTAATAGGTACCACAATAACATATGTAAATCATATTAGTTTATTAAATTCTGAAAAAGCCAACAAGAATATTATTTATTTAAATAGGCCAAAGCACATTGAAGAATTTGCTATTGAATATGCAAACTCTTTGAGTAATATTGAATTTGATTTTAATGAGATCATTGCTACTATTGCAGATTTTTTGCATCCTGAATACAATCTAATTAAATGCATCAAAAAGGGCATTGTATATCATCATGGAGGAATGCCTGAGATTATTAGGTTATACGTAGAAAACATATTTTCAAAATGTAATGAACTTCAGTTCGTTGTAACAAGTTCTACATTGCTAGAAGGCGTAAACATTCCTGCCGAAAAAATATTTTTACTGTCAACTAAAAAAGGAAAGAGTAATTTATCTGTTTCCCAATTTAAAAATTTGATAGGTCGTATTAATAGATTCAGTGAAATCTTTGATCCTCAAAATGGCAGTTTAAAACTATTAGAACCTCATATTTACATAGTTAAAAGCAAGTATGAGCACCGAAGAGCTAATATCGAAACTTTTATAAAATATAGAGCGAAAACAGAAATTGATATTGAAGACGATGTAAATAATCTTCTGCTAAAGGATGAGGAAAATCTGAATTCTGTCGAAAAATTGGAACTTAAAAAATCATTGGAATTTTTAGAAAATATAGAACCAAATTCAACCGACTTAATAGATGCTGAATATGTAGAAACTGAAATTGCCAAACTGTGCTATAAAAACAATGTATACGATTTTAACATCAAACAGTTTGAAACACAGCTGAATGCAAATTTGTCGGTCTATCGCGAGAATTTGTTTTCAATTATAACAGATTGCAACCAATTGATTGAGGCTATTAATTCAATCTTTTTTAAAGATATTGAATTAATAGATGAAAACTTAAAACGACTTCAGAATCTTCCAGCAAGAAGATTCTATTCAATGATTCTGGAATGGAGAAGCTCAAGCTCTTCATACAAAGAAATGATAGGTAGTTTTATTAGGTATTGGGCATCACTTTCAGGGGACAATCTTTTAATTTACATTGGAGAAAAATGGGGCGAAGAAAAAAGAAATATTACCGATTTCAAAACAATGTATGTAGACCTAAGAAAGAAAAATAATACTGATAGGATAAATTTGGCAATCCTAAAAATAAAAGAAGAGCAAGATTTTGTCGAGTTCAATATAATAAAATACATAGATATATTGGCTGATTTAGAGTTAATCGAGTTAGACTTCTATGACAAAATAAAATACGGAAGTTCTGATAAGAAAATTATTACCTTATTAAAAAATGGGTTTTCTATTGAACTAGCAAAATGCATTACAAAGCCAGAATATTCTGGCTTAACAACTATCAATCCAGATTCAGATGAAATTATTATTCAAAATCAATTGATAAATGAGATGGAGTTAAATACCGAAAACAAAATCTTAATATTTGAAATTAAATTCCATATCAAAGAACAATAAAATCATTCAGCCAATAAGTAATTCAACATCAGTTAAACCACAAATATTGAAATGTACGGACTCTCAAAATTTTTCCATTTTTCACCTTACAAACATATTTTTCAGGCAGTGTGGCTTGAATTTCCAATTTGTGACATTTAGGAGATGCCTCTTGAAGTGCAAAAACAGAAAGCCATAGAGTAAAATGAATGCTGTTTTCTGTTCGCAAATCTAACTATTGAAGAAAATCCACCCATTTTTGCATTTTCGTCAATAATCCAAATATTATCATTATGATAGCAAGGGAAACTTATCGAAAAATACCTCACCAACGGAAAGATTATTCTCTATTTGCAAAACAACATCTGCAATCTGACGTCTGTTGATTATAGATTGAAAGCACAAAAGCAAAGACAGTTAGAACATTTACCCTCATGATTTTGCAGAAAACTATTTTGCCATAAATAAAATTTGTGTAAATTTGCAGTTGAATTGCAAAATTACACGGATATGAAAAAGGAGTTTATCGAAAGGGAAATAACCCCCGCCATTAAAGATGCTGCCAAGTATTTTCCAGTCATCACGATTACCGGCCCCCGGCAGTCGGGTAAAACAACCTTGATCAAACAGATGTTTGAAGAGTTGCCCTATTATTCATTGGAGAACCTTGATGTCCGTAATTTTGCGGCCAATGACCCGGTTGCTTTTTTGAACCAGCACTCTCAGGGTATGATTCTGGACGAGGTGCAAAATGTTCCTGCTCTACTCTCATACATACAGGGATTGGTGGATGATGACCCATCCAAACGCTTTATTCTTTCGGGCAGCTCACAGTTTTCCATGCTAAAAACAATCACGCAGTCGCTTTCGGGCAGGACTGCAATTTTCGAGTTGCTTCCAATGGCATATTCGGAGATAAAAACACAGGCCGATGAAAAATCGTTGGATGAACTGCTGTTCGATGGCTTCTACCCTGCCATATATGCCGGAAAAAATGTGGCAGGCTACCTCTATCCCAACTATGTGAAAACATATCTTGAACGGGATGTACGAGATTTGTTACAGGTGAAGGACATGATGCAATTCCAAACATTCCTGCGCCTGTGTGCCGGAAGGGTTGGCAATTTATTTAACGCGTCGGAGCTATCAAATGAAGTGGGCATTACTGTCAATACGGTCAAGTCATGGTTGTCTGTGTTGCAAACGTCCTATATTGTCACACTTCTACCACCCTATTTTGAGAATAGCACTAAACGCCTAACCAAGACACCGAAAATCTATTTCACAGATACCGGGTTGGCTTGCTATTTGTTGGGTATTGAGACCCCGCAGCAATTATCGCGCGACAAGAAACGAGGTGACTTGTTTGAGAACTTTATCGTTTCCGAAGCATTAAAGCTGCGATACAACAAGGGCAAGGAGAGTAATCTGTTCTTCTACCGCGATAGCCACCAGAACGAAGTGGATTTGCTGCTAAAACGCGGTGATCATTTTGACGCTATCGAAATAAAATCTGCACAAACGTATAATACCGACTTTGAGAAAGGACTAAAAGTCATTGACAAGGTGTTTACAGGCAGAATTGATAACAGGACAATCATTTATTCCGGTGCTTTTGAAAATACAGCAGGCAATATAAGGTTGATTAATTACAAAAATATCGATAAGGTAATTAATGAACAATAACTCATATCATTTAAAATAAAAGAATTAATGAATTACCCATTCATAGTATTCTTAAAGAATAAGACGTCCCTTGAATTTGAATACAAAAGCGATGTTTCAGCTATTGCTCGTACCGACAACGGATACCGCATCACATTCAATAACGGAAGAAGCTATAATTACGGAGCTGACAAGGTACGATACTATCCGTTTGTATCGACACGAGAAGATGTGCGTATATATAAGAATGGCAAACTGAATGAGGGATACAATACGGTTGACAATTATGACCGCTATTTGATTTTCCGGAATGAAGAGGGCTGTTCTTCTCCGGTTGAGAATAGTGCTGCTATTGAAATTTGTGATATCAAGAAAGATATCCATCAAGCGAAATCAATTATTGATTACTTCAAAGAGATACTGCAAGAATCAGGAGGAGTATCGTTTGACATTCCATCAGAAGAGGAAGAAAATAAAAATCCGAATCAAGTTAGTTCGGAAATTTTGCTCAAGGCTCTTGAACGTGTGGATTTATTAGAATCAAGATCTGTGTTGTCCAACTATCTGGATGGAATTAACCCTCCCAACAACCCTCCCCAACAAACACTAATCTATCCTTTCGGGTGCAACGAAAGTCAGAAACTGGCGGTTGAGACAACCCTTAGGAATAGCATAAGTATAGTCGAAGGCCCTCCGGGAACAGGTAAAACGCAAACAATCCTGAATATAATAGCCAATCTTATTGTACAAAACAAAACAGTTGCCATTGTTTCAAATAATAACTCTGCGGTATTTAATGTGCGGGAGAAATTAGAGAAATATGGTTATGGAATGCTTGTGGCATCGCTTGGAAATAAAAAAAATAAAGCTTCATTCTTCGATAATATTAAAGAGCAAACAATTAATCAGGATTTTGAAATTTCAAAGGAGCGATTAACAAAAGCAAAAAATGAAGTTCGGAATCTGGACTTCATACTAACAACATGTTTTCAGTACCGGAATAAATTAGCCAGTCTAAAGACTGAGTTGTCAGATGCCGAAATAGAATATAGCCATGTAAAAGCAGAGCAGCCTCTCAGCCAGGATATAAAATCAATGCTCGATAAGAAATTCCACCGTAGTTTGAATTTCGACAAGACTTTGAAATTGAAAAATTTGCTGTCGACCATTGACATTAAAAATAAACTATCCATAATAAGCAAGTTGCGGTTCGTTTTGCAATACGGTTTCTTTGATATGAAAAGTATTAGCCAGTATCGTGAGGAATTGCACACTTATGTTAATCACAAGTTCTATGAGTTATACATCGCAAAGATAGAGAATGAAATCTCCGGCATTGAAAATTGGTTAGCATCTAATAATGAAGAAAAGAATCTTAAACGTTTTACTGATACATCTAAAGAGATATTCAATGGCGTACTATTTGAAAATTATAGCCATTTAGACAAAGAAGCATTTAATGTTGGCGATTACCGTATGCAGTTTGAAGATTTTGTAAAACGTTATCCGGTAATCCTGAGTTCCACACTCTCGCTGCACACAAGTATTTCCAAAGGATATCTTTTTGATTACCTGATTATAGACGAATCCTCACAGGTAGATATTATAAAGGCTGCCGTATGCTTTTCGTGCTGCCGAAATGTGGTGGTGGTTGGAGACAGTATGCAACTTACTCATATTGTAGATAAACAGAGCGAGGAAGCAGCGGAACAAATTCAAGTTAAGTATCACATTGCTCCTGCATACGATTATGTCAAACAGAATATTTTGGACTCGCTGAAAAGCTTGTATGGGAATAACGTAAAATCGGTGTTGCTAAAAGAGCATTACAGATGTCATCCTACGATTATTGGATTCTGTAATAAGAAGTACTACAATAACAATCTGGTTATTATGACCAGCGGTACTAATCATCCGTTCAGAATCATTGAAACAAGTATATCCGGCGGAAGGGGTAAATACAATCAAAGGCAGATAGATGAAACGGATGACTATATCCGTAAGAACTATGCTGAGGATTACACGAAAATCGGAGTTGTTGCGCCATATAGGGATCACGCAGATATATTGCAAAAACAACTGCCGGATGGAGCTGAAGCAGACACTATACATAAATTCCAGGGACGAGAGAAGGATGTGATTATATTTAATACGGTTAGAAATAAGGTAGAATCATTTATTGACAATCCTAACCTGATAAATGTTGCCGTATCAAGAGCGGTTAAAGAATTTATCGTGGTAAAGCCTGAATCAATGGAATTACCTCACGGAACCAATATCGGTGATATGATACGCTATATATGTTATACCACCAACCCGGATGAAACGATTATTAAAGGTCGTATCCGTTCTGTTTTCGACCTGCTGTATAAAGAGTACAATAAAGTATTAATACCATTTCTTTCCTCAAACAAAAGCATAAAAGGGTCTACCGCAGAGATTATTGTCCACAAGCTATTGCGTGAAGATATACTACTGAACAATATTCAATTCTCATCTATTGATATGGCCAGGGAATATAAACTTAGAGACCTTATTCGGGATTTCCAACCATTCTCCGAAGATGAAATCAGGTTCATAAGAAATAATTCAAGAATTGATTTCCTATTGTATAACAAGATTGACAAAACGCCTGTTCTTGCTATTGAGGTGGACGGAGTCTCGTTCCATGATAATGAACTGCAACAGGAAAGGGATAACAAGAAGAATCATATACTGGAGGTTATCGGACTTCCACTGCTTAGATTATCAACCGACGGGCACAATGAGGAAAAGAGGATTATTGAAAGCTTAAGCATTGCCATGAGTTTAAGCTAACTGTTTGAAGTGGATGAAATGCGGATAACTTATATCCCCACTATTCTTCAAATCCGGTAGGAATGCTTATCTTTGCATTAGTTAAAAAGAAAATAAAGACAGCTAAAGAGCTGTTTTGACATATAACATAACGTTCGCTGAACGTCTCATTACGAAAACTGGTAAATTTCATTGAGAGAGACAATTCAAGCGTATGTTCATGCTATGCGTATAGTATAGCGTGGGCTGCTTGTTTCTCTCAAGGGTATACCAGTACCCCGTAATGGAACAGTGCGTGTCCACGCTACTTTTTTGACCTCCGGCGGATAAGTATAAACCTTTTAATTAAAAAGATCATGAAGAAAATTATTCTCTACATCGCCGTCAGTATCGACGGGCGAATTGCCGAGCCGGGTGGCTGCACCGATTTCCTATCTGAATATCCTGTAACGGAAGAAATGAACTACGGTTATAAAGCTTTCTTCGATTCTGTTGATACCCTTATCATGGGCGGACGCACTTATCGCGAATTAGACACTATGGACGCAATGGGAGCTTACAAAGACAAAGCAGTCTATGTGATTTCGCACTACGATTGGCACGGGAAAGACAATGTACATTTCATCACGGGCAATGTGGCCAACCGCATCGCTGCTTTGCGTAACGAACCGGGAAAAGACATCTGGTTGTTCGGCGGAGGTGAGTTGATTTCAATGTTGTTGGAAGCCGGACTGGTAGACGAAATACAGCTATTCCACATTCCTACAATCCTCGGCAAGGGGATTCCGCTGTTTCCCGAACAACCAACCGATTCAAAATGGACTTTCACCGGTAGCATACCTTATCCCAATGGAGTATTAGGTGTAACCTATCAAAAGAAACAGTAGGCAACCTGCCGATTCTGTATCGTCCTGACTGCAATGAAGAACTTTCGAACGACAATGATTGTTTCTAATGATAATAGGAACCAATCATTTCAAATCCCCTGGCACATGGAGTATACAGACAAAACGACAGATACAAACCGTTCCATGCCCGTGCTGTTTATCGGGCATGGAACACCCTTGAATGTCATTGAAGACAATGAGTTTTCCAACAAATGGAAAGAACTCGGAAGAATACTTCCCTGTCCCAAAGCTATACTCTGCATATCTGCCCATTGGGAAAAGCCACAGTCACATGGTACATAATCTCTGGCTGATCCATCGGAGTTTCTATTATTCAATTGAACCTTAGAGCAAAGTTGTTTGAGCCGCAGAGATAAACATCTCAGGTGGTTCCTGTTTTATCTTTGCATACCCGTTCATAATGATAGTATGTCAATAATTAGTAAGATTAAGCATAAAGAAATAGAACATAATGAATACCAATCTGTTTGTAACCGTATGAAAAAAGAAGTAATGCTCCTGACCGGCGCAGGTCAGATAGGAATGGCGATAGCCCGCCGTATGGGACATGGGATGAAAATCGTCGTTGGCGACAAGAGAAAAGAGAATGCCGATGCCATTGCCGATATTATGAACAAGGCAGGTTTCGATGCTGTAGCCGTGGAGACGGATATCGCTTCGCGCAAATCCATCCTGGCAACCATTGCCGAAGCTCAGAAGTATGGCGAGATTTCGATGCTTGTCAATGCAGCAGGAGTTTCGCCCAGTCAGTCGCCTGTTGATACTATCCTGAAAGTCGATCTGTACGGTACAGCCGTTCTCTTGGAAGAAGTTGGTAAAGTTATCCGGGAAGGCGGTACAGGCATTACCATCTCCAGCCAGTCAGGCCATCGGATGCCTGCCCTCAGTGCCGAGTTAGATGAGCAATTGGCCACCACTCCCACTGAGCAGTTGCTTACACTCGAAGTGCTCCAGCCGGGACATATCAAAGATACCCTGCATGCCTACCAGATGGCCAAGCGTTGCAATGTGAAACGTGTTATGGCCGAAGCTGTGAAATGGGGCGTACGGGGAGCACGTATCAACTCCATCTCACCGGGCATCGTCGTTACTCCGCTGGCACTCGATGAGTTCAACGGGCCACGGGGCGATTTCTACAAGAATATGTTCGCCAAGTGTCCGGCAGGCAGGCCCGGAACAGCAGACGAGATTGCCAATGTGGCCGAACTGCTGATGAGCAGCAAGGGAGCATTTATCACCGGAGCCGATTTCCTGATCGATGGCGGCGCCACAGCTTCTTATTTCTATGGCCCCTTGAAGCCGGAAAATGAATAACTGCAATGTATAAACAGTCAATAATAGAAAATGAAAAAAGTAATACTAATAGCCCTGCTCGCGATGGGAACCACTGCAACAGGGAACAACGAACGGAACAATCAGCGATAATCAAATAATAAAGAATATGGAAATGCGTAAATTAGGAAATAGCGGACTTGAAGTATCCGCCATAGGGTTGGGCTGTATGGGAATGAGTTACGGCTATACGCCGCTGCCCGACAGGAATGAAATGATAAAATTGATACGCACGGCTTATGAGTTGGGCGAAACATTCTTCGACACAGCCGAAATATACGGCCCTTATGCCAACGAAGAATTGGTGGGCGAAGCCGTTGCTCCGTTTCGTGATAAGGTCGTCATTGCTACCAAATTCGGGTTCGACGTAATTAATGGGAATCCTTCGGCTACCAACAGCCACCCTGCAAATATCCGCAAAGCGATTGAAGGTTCACTCAGACGTCTGCGCACAAATTATATCGACCTCTATTATCAACACCGTGTTGACCTGGATGTACCTATTGAAGAGGTAGCAGAAACTGTAAAAAACCTGATAAAAGAAGGGAAAGTAAAATATTGGGGAATGTCCGAAGCGGGCGTGAAAACCATTCGGCGGGCGCACGCCGTTCAGCCGCTTGCAGCCGTCCAGAGCGAATATTCGATGTGGTGGCGGCGTCCCGAAGAAGAATTGATTCCGGCGCTTGAAGAACTCGGCATAGGCTTCGTTCCGTTCAGCCCGTTGGGCAAAGGGTTTCTTACCGGAAAGATAAATGCGGGAACAACCTTTGATAAAAATGATTTCAGGAACATTGTGCCGCGATTTTCACAGGAAAACCTGAAAGCTAATCAGGCTTTAGTTGATTTGCTCCACACGATTTCCGCACAGCACAATGCCACGCCCGCTCAAATTGCGCTTGCATGGTTGCTCGCACAAAAACCGTGGATCGCGCCTATTCCCGGAACTACTAAACTCGAAAGGTTAAAGGAAAATATCGGCGCAGCAACTGTTTCTTTGACTACGGAAGATTTAAGCCATATCAATACAGCCCTGAAGAAGATAGAAATCGTAGGAGCGCGTTACCCGGAAGCACTGGAAAAACGAACCGGGTTATAAGTGTAAAATTCATTCCATAATAAAATTAGAACAAAAAATGGAAACAATAAAATTAAACAACGGTATTGAAATGCCCATCCTTGGCTATGCATATCCTCTAAAATATTCTGATCCATTACCCGAGCATAATGTTGTGTCATGCGGGTAGAGGAATGTCCCATCATTTTGGATACATTTTGCAACGATACATTGTTGGCCAGCGTGACGGTCGTTCCGAACGTGTGCCTAGCGACATGCGAGGTGATATTTTTCTTAATTCCACAGAAATCGGCTATTTCCTTCAGGTATGAATTCATCTTCTGATTGCTGTAAACAGGCAGGCAAACTCCCTTAGCCTTACACATTGGATGATCTTTATACTTTTCCAGTATTTGCAAAGCGATACCCAGCAATGGTACATTACTCACGCAAGCCCCCTGTCTGCGTTTCATTTTCTCACGCCCCTTACGAATCCACGTAGTCCCCTTATTATCTTTGAAAATATGCTCCGGAGTCAACTCCTTGGCATCCACGAAAGCAAGACTGGTGAAGCAGCAGAATACAAAAATATCCCGTACGATTTCCAGCCGTTCGATAGTGAAGCGTTTTTTTATCATTTTATCCAATTCTTCCATTGTCAGGAAAGTAGGATTAGTTTCTTCCTGCCGGAATTTTCGCCCAAGAAAAGGGTCTACTTTCATCCAATTATTGGCCAGTGCCATATTGGTAATCTTCTTGAAGCACTTCATATAGCGGACAAGTGTATTCTGACATAGACCTTCCTCTGTTTTCAAATAAACTTCAAACTTACGGATAAACTCACCTGTCAGTTCATAGAAAGTAATATCTTCCTTGCCATACTCGCGCTGAATGGCGGCTGCAAGTTTCCTCATGCAGTTGTCATACCGGTTGATCGTGATTTTCTCGTAATCGATGCCTATTAACTTCCGACACTCGTCGTTATGATCACGGAAGGTCGAGAGAACAGTCCTTTGCTCTTCAGTGCAAAAGACTTTTTGTAACAGTAAAGTGGGTGTGATGAATGCCTGTTCTAATAACAGTTCTTTGTGAATACAGGAAAGTTTCACGTCTAACGACTTGATGTAATCGTTTAATTCCAGCGATGCCCGGTCTTTCCCTTTTGAACGCCCTTTTGCCTGATCCCACAGGTTAGGATTAGTACTTCGCTGAATGCGTGCCTCATCAGAGCCACGTCCCTCAACAGTAACCCTCAGTAAGACAGGGGCTTCTCCATTTTTCAATAACCGATTCTTATTCTTTAGGATAAAGAACAGAATACTCAATGTTTCTTGCTTCATTTTTGTTCTTTTTAAGTGGTACAAAAGTATGAAAACAAGCACAAAGTAACGTTACGCAAAATGCTGATAAACAGCGAATAAAAACCTCGAATGGTGGCTTTTTTTAGGAGCTCAAAAAAAGCCACCATTTCAGCAACTTTCAACCCTCCAAAAATGGGATCACCGACAAAAGTTGAGGGGCTAAATTTATATTTTTATCTTTGTGCACAAAACGAGAATATTATGCACAAAGACGGTTATAGTTTGCTGTTGCCTTCCGGCTTGTTAGATTACTTTGAGATCAAGGATGTAAAAG
>JAVBVL010000054.1:0-3000 GCA_031554285.1 Bacteroides sp. | reverse complement strand
AAGACGAAAAGCAAGCCCGCCAAAAATAATTTTTGTTTCATACTTCTTGTGTTGTTATAGTTAATAAATGAATGTTTATCTCATACCCGGGCAAATATCACCATAATAAAGTAGAGTATAAAGATATTTCCTTAAAATTTGCAGGAACGTTTCCACAGAATCTCTATCTTTGTTATACAAATATTCAATATCCATGAAAATTAAGTATTATCTACTGGCAGTTTTTACCTTATTCAGTCTATCGGCCTGCGGCAACAATGACAAAACAAATTCTCCGGAACCTCCTGTACCGGGCGCAACTAACTTCGCCAAAGGAGCCGACGTTAGTTGGGTAACCCAAATGGAAAATTCGGGCAGCAAGTTCTACAACGCCGGCGGACGCGAAACCGAATGCATGGCACTGCTCCGCGACCTGGGCATGAACTCCATCCGCCTGCGCGTATGGGTAAATCCCACCGACGGTTGGTGTAACAAAGCCGACCTGCTGGTAAAAGCCCGGCGCGCCAACTCCCTCGGCATGCGGGTAATGATAGACTTCCATTACAGCGACAGTTGGGCCGACCCCGGTCAGCAAACCAAACCTGCCGCCTGGACAAGCTACTCCTTAGACGAACTCAAAACCGCCCTTGCCAACCATACCAAGGACGTATTGCAAGCCTTGAAAGCCGAAGGCATTACCCCCGAATGGGTACAGGTAGGCAACGAAACCGGTAACGGCATGCTGTGGGAAGACGGGAAAGCATCTGTCAACATGAAGAACTATGCCGAATTGAATAACGCGGGATACGATGCCGTGAAAGCTATCTTCCCCGATGCCAAAGTAATTGTACATGTACACAACGGTTTTGATAACAGCCTGTTCCGTTGGTTGTTCGATGGATTGAAGAGTAACAACGGCAAGTGGGATGTTATCGGCATGTCGCTCTATCCGGGCAGCGATAACTGGCAAAGCCTGAACAACAGTTGCATAGCCAATGTAAACGATATGATTAGCCGGTACGGCAAGGAGGTTATGATATGCGAGGTAGGTATGCCCTGGAACGAAGCCGAGGCGTGCAAGAGTTTCCTCACCAACCTGATTACCCAAGCCAAAGCCATAGAGAAATGCCTGGGCGTATTCTACTGGGAACCGCAAGCATCGCCGGGATATAACAACGGCTATACGTTGGGTGCTTTTGATAAAAGCGGCAAGCCTACGGTGGCATTAGATGCATTCAACTAACATACATATAACTAAATTACATACACATGAAAAACAAATACACCACGTTCGCCCTTGCGATTCTTTGCAGCCTGGCACTGCACGCTCAACGCACTGAAGTGCTGTTGGAGAAAAATTGGAAGTTCTCTAAAGGAGATTACCCGGAAGCAGTAGCACCTGCTTTCAACGATGCCCAATGGGAAAGCGTAACGGTTCCGCACGACTGGGCCATCTTTGGTCCCTTCGACCGCAGTAACGACTTGCAGAACGTGGCTGTAACACAAAACTTCGAGAAACAAGCTTCGATAAAAACCGGCCGGACCGGCGGACTGCCCTACGTAGGTATCGGTTGGTACCGTACGCGCTTCGATGCACCCGCAGGTAAGCAAACCACCCTGGTATTCGATGGTGCCATGAGCGAAGCCCATGTGTATGTAAACGGGAAAGAAGCCTGCTTCTGGCCCTTCGGCTACAACTCTTTCCATTGCGATGTTACCCAATTTCTGACTGCCGACGGCAAAGACAATGTACTGTCCGTACGATTGGAGAACCGTCCGCAATCATCGCGTTGGTATCCCGGAGCCGGATTGTACCGCAACGTACACCTGGTAAGCACCGATAAAGTACATGTGCCGGTATGGGGCACGCAACTCACCACCCCGCATGTATCAGATGCTTTTGCTTCCATCTGTTTAAAGACAAAGATAGAGAACGCAGGCAATGAGGCGGTACGCATTGTAACCCGCATCCTCTCGCCCGACGGCAAAGAAGTAGCCGTGAAAGACGATACCCGCCGCATCAATCACGGACAGCCGCTAGAGCAGAACTTTATAGTGAACGCTCCGCAACGCTGGTCGCCCGAAGCGCCCGCGCTCTACAAAGCCGTTTCAACCATTTATGTAGGAAGCACACCGGTAGACGAGTACACCACCCGTTTCGGTATACGCACCATCGAGATTATTGCCAACAAAGGTTTCTTCCTCAACGGAGAGTTGCGCAAGTTTCAAGGCGTATGCAACCATCACGACCTCGGTCCGTTGGGTGCCGCCATCAATACTGCTGCTTTGCGCCGACAGCTTACTATCTTAAAAGATATGGGATGCGATGCCATCCGCACCGCACACAACATGCCCGCTCCCGAGTTGGTAGAGTTGTGTGACGAGATGGGCTTTATGATGATGCTCGAACCGTTCGACGAATGGGACATTGCCAAATGCGAAAACGGATACCACCGTTATTTTGACGAGTGGGCAGAGCGCGACATGGTGAACATGCTGCACCACTACCGCAACAATGCATCGGTGGTGATGTGGAGCATCGGTAACGAAGTACCCACGCAATGCAGCCCCAAAGGCTATCAGGTGGCCAAGTTCCTGCAAGATATTTGTCACCGCGAAGACCCTACCCGCCTGGTTACCTGCGGTATGGACCAGGTAAGCTGCGTGTTGAGCAACGGTTTTGCCGCCATGATTGATGTGCCGGGCTTCAACTACCGCGCGCACCGCTACGAAGAAGCATACAACCAACTTCCGCAGAACATCGTACTGGGTTCTGAAACAGCTTCGACCGTGAGCTCACGCGGCGTGTACAAGTTCCCCGTGAAGAAACTTGCCGATGCCAAATACAGCGATAACCAATCTTCCTCGTACGACCTGGAGTACTGCTCGTGGGCAAATGTTCCCGATGACGACTTCGCCCTGGCCGACGACCATGAATGGACCATCGGACAGTTTGTATGGACCGGTTTCGACTACTTAGGCGAACCTTCGCCCTACGATACCGATGCCTGGCCCAGCCAC
>JAVBVL010000026.1:0-65676 GCA_031554285.1 Bacteroides sp. | reverse complement strand
TTCGCCACCTGCCGATACGATGACAGTTCCCGGAGAGATTACTTTCTCGCCGTTGGGGTATTTCTGTGTCATCGACAGTGAGTCCTTGCCGGTAGGTACATTGATTTGCAGCGTGCAGCAGAAATCGCTCAATGCTTTTACTGCGGTGTACAAGCGCGTGTCTTCGCCTTCTTGTGAGCGGCAAGGCCACATCCAGTTGGCAGAGAGTGAAATGCTGTCCATACCATCTACTAACGGTGCCCAAATAAGATTGGTCAAGGCTTCGCTTACAGCCAGTACCGAACCGGCAGCCGGGTCGGCCAAGGCAGCTTGCGGAGCGTGTCCGATGGAAGTGGCGATACCTTTCTCGCCACGGTAGTCCAAAGCCACCACACCACAGTCGCTCAACGGCAACTGCAACTCGCCTTGGCATTGCTGACGGGCAATTTTACCGGTTACCGAGCGGTCTACCTTGTTGGTAAGCCAGTCTTTACAAGCCACAGCTTCCAGCTGGAGTACGTTGGTAAGGTATTCATGGAGTTTGGAGGTTTCGTAGGTAGGCATGGCGTAGGTGCGCTCTACCGTTTTGTCTACCATATAAGTTTTAGGAGACGAACCGAACATCTGGTCTACTGCCAGGTCGAACGGACGTACGCCATCGGCTTGTTGGAAAGCAAAACGGTGGTCGCCGGTAGTTTCACCTACCACGTACATCGGAGCGCGTTCACGTTCGGCCACCTTGCGTACGTGCTCGATGGCTTCTTCCTTCACGAGCAAGCCCATACGTTCCTGCGATTCGTTGGCAATGATTTCTTTGGCCGAGAGCGTTTTGTCGCCGATAGGAAGCTGGCTCATATCGATTACACCACCGCACTCTTCTACCAGTTCCGACAGACAGTTTACGTGTCCGGCCGAACCGTGGTCGTGACTAGATACGATGGGGTTGTTTTCTTCTTCGCACAACGCACGCACTACGTTGTAGGCACGTTTCTGCATTTCGGCATTGGCGCGTTGTACGGCATTCAACTCGATGCCACTGCTATAACGGCCGGTATCAACCGACGATACAGAACCGCCACCCAAACCAATGCGGTAGTTATCGCCACCAATCAGTACTACTTTGTTTCCTGCTTCGGGATGTCCTTTGAGGCAGTCGCGTTTGGCACCATAACCTACGCCACCTGCCAGCATAATTACTTTGTCGTAACCATACACTTCCTGGTTCTCAGTGTGTTCAAAGGTTAGTACCGAACCGCAAATCAGCGGTTGTCCGAACTTGTTACCGAAGTCGGAAGCACCATTAGATGCTTTGATCAGGATTTGTTCCGGAGTTTGGTACAGCCATTGGCGTACCGGCAGGATGTCTTCCCACTCGCGGCCTTCGTCGGTGCGCGGGTACGAAGTCATGTATACGGCCGTTCCGGCAATAGGCCAGGAGCCTTTACCACCGCCCATACGATCGCGTATTTCGCCACCTGTACCGGTCGATGCACCGTTGAACGGTTCTACGGTTGTGGGGAAGTTGTGTGTTTCTGCTTTCAGCGAGATAACACTCTTGATATCGTTGATTTGGAAGAAATCGGGTTTGGAGTGGTCGGCCGGTGCAAATTGTTCGATAACCGGACCTTCGGCAAAGGCTACATTGTCTTTATAGGCCGAGATAATCTTGTTGGGGTTTTCCTGTGTCGTCTTTTTGATCATCTGGAACAACGAAGATTCCTGTTCTACACCGTCGATTACGAAGATACCACCGAAGATTTTGTGGCGGCAGTGTTCCGAGTTGATTTGTGCAAAACCAAACACTTCCGAGTCGGTGAGCTTGCGTCCCAGGTCGCCTTCTACTTTCTTCAGGTAGTCCATTTCCTCTTTGGAGAGTGCCAAACCTTCTTTCTCGTTGTACGATTCCAGATCGTCGATGTAGAGGATGGGTTCCGGTTGGCGGTTGGTGGTAAACAGTTGCTGGTCGAGTCCCTTGTACATGCGTTGCAGCATGGGGTCGAAGGCAGCATTCTCATCCTTCACCGGGAAGTACTCTTCGATGCGTGCTACGCCGGCCAGTCCCATGTTTTGGGTAATTTCTACAGCGTTGGTACTCCAGGGAGTAATCATTTCGCGGCGCGGACCTACGAAACAGCCTTTCAGGTTTTCTTCACTTTCTGTTACAGCTTCGCCAAAAAGCCAACAGAGTTTCTTACTATCATCCGGGGTAAGCGCCTGGTTGCTCTCTACGGCAATTACGCTTTGGGAAGGGGTTCTGAAAAAAAGAATCATGCTTTATATTTACAAATTACAATGTACAATGGAGTGAAACTTTACGTGGGCAAAGATAGATATAAAAAATGGAGTAAGTAGAAAAAAGGTTGATAAAAACAAGGCGGTCATTAGTAACCGTTAACGAAAACTATATTCCCTGCTGTTTGCCTATCTCGTATAAAAGTCCGATATTTGCGGCATGATTCAGATAGAGACGATCATAGATATATTGTTCAAAGGCTTTATTATTGGCGTTGTTGTGTCCGCACCCTTGGGCCCGGTAGGAGTTTTGTGTATTCAACGGACACTGAATAAGGGGCGTTGGTATGGCTTTGTTACAGGGTTAGGAGCGGCCTTGAGCGATATTGCATACGCTTTACTTACCGGTTACGGCATGAGTTTTATGTTCGACTATATCAATAAAAATGTATTCTATCTGCAACTTATCGGGAGTGTGATGCTGTTCTTCTTTGGTGTTTATACTTTTCGCAGCAATCCCGTACAATCCATCCGTCCCGTATCTACCAACAAAGGAACGTACCTTCATAATTTTGTAACAGCTTTCGCTGTTACCCTTTCCAATCCGCTTATCATCTTTTTATTCATCGGTTTGTTTGCCCGCTTCGCCTTTGTGCAGCCGGGTGTTATGGTATTTGAAGAAATTACCGGTTACTTTGCCATCGCTTTGGGGGCATTGAGCTGGTGGTTTGGTATTACCTACTTTGTAAATAAGGTACGCACGCGGTTTAACCTGCGGGGCATCTGGATACTGAACCGTATTATCGGTGGAGTGGTGATGGTAGTATCTATCCTGGGACTTATCTTTACCTTATCGGGCGAATCACTTTATTGAACCCATCCGTAGCATGAGAATAGCGCAGCAATTAAAGGAAAAGAACATTGCCGAATACTTACTCTATATGTGGCAGGTGGAGGACTTGATTCGTGCCAACGGATGTGACGTAGACCGGGTGAAGCAAACGCTTGTTTCACGATACGGAGCCGAGGGAGAAGAACTTCTTGCCCTGACAGAATGGTACGAGAATCTTACCCGGATGATGTGCGAGGAGGATGTGCGTGAACAAGGACATCTGCAAATCAATAAGAATGTGGTTCAGAACCTGACGGAATTGCATAACCGATTGCTGGCCTCGCCCAAGTATCCTTTCTATAGCAGCGCTTACTTCAAAGCCTTGCCTTTTATCGTAGAATTGCGGCAGAAGAGCGGAAAGAAAGACGAATCGGAACTGAACACCTGCTTCGAGGCATTATACGGCATTATGCTGTTGCGCTTGCAAAAGAAAGAGATAAGCACTGACACAACCAAAGCGATGGAAGCGGTGAGTAACCTGCTCTCGATGCTTGCCAATTACTACGACAAAGACAAAAACGGAGAATTAAATTTGGAATAATATGAATATACTGATTACCGGTGCCAACGGGCAACTGGGCAATGAGATGCGCGTACTTGCCGCCGAAAATCCCCAATACACTTATTTCTTTACCGATGTGCAGGAACTGGATATCTGCAACGAGCAAGCTGTGAATGCATTTGTAACCGATAATTCGATTGATGCGATTGTGAACTGTGCCGCTTATACGGCAGTAGACAATGCCGAAGATAACGGGGAGTTGTGCGATAAACTGAATAACATAGCTCCCGGCTATCTGGCACGTGCCGCGCAAAGCCGTGGTGCTTCCATGATACAGGTCTCTACCGATTATGTATTCGACGGTTCGGGACATACACCTTATACCGAAGACCTGCCTACTTGCCCCGCTTCTGTATATGGCTCAACCAAACTGGCGGGTGAACAGAATGTACTGGCTCATTGCGAAAAGTCAGTGGTAATACGTACTGCCTGGTTGTACTCCATCTACGGTAATAACTTTGTAAAGACCATGATTCGTTTAGGAAAGGAAAAGGAAAACCTCGGAGTTATCTTTGACCAGGTAGGCACGCCGACTTATGCCAACGACCTGGCGCGCGCCATCTTTGCCATTATTAATAAAGGTGTAGTACGGGGCATTTACCATTTCAGCAACGAAGGTGTATGTTCGTGGTACGACTTTACCGTGGCTATTCACCGCCTGGCAGGTATCACAACTTGTAAGGTGAAACCGCTCCATACCGCCGATTATCCTACCAAAGCTGCCCGTCCGCACTACTCGGTGCTGGATAAAACCAAGATCAAAACAACTTTTGACATAGAAATCCCACACTGGGAAGTGAGCCTGCAACGCTGCATCGCTCAACTGGAACAATAAGATACATACGTATGAATGCTGAAATAGAAAGACGGCGTACCTTCGCCATCATTGCACATCCGGATGCCGGTAAAACTTCGTTGACCGAAAAGCTGCTGCTCTTCGGTGGACAGATTCAGGTGGCGGGTGCTGTGAAGAGTAACAAGATTAAGAAAACGGCTACATCCGACTGGATGGAAATCGAGAAGCAACGTGGTATCTCGGTAACCACTTCGGTGATGGAGTTCGATTACAAGGACTATAAGGTGAATATCCTGGATACTCCGGGTCACCAGGACTTTGCCGAAGATACCTTCCGTACCTTGACAGCCGTTGATAGCGTTATCATTGTAGTAGACGGTGCCAAGGGTGTGGAAACGCAAACGCGCAAACTTATGGAAGTGTGCCGTATGCGTAATACCCCGGTTATTATCTTTGTAAACAAGATGGACCGCGAAGGTAAAGACCCGTTCGACCTGTTAGACGAGTTGGAAGAAGAACTGATGATTCATGTTCGTCCGCTGTCATGGCCTATTGAGCAAGGCGTTCGCTTCAAAGGTGTGTATAATATCTATGAGCAGAAGCTTGACCTGTATCAACCCTCTAAGCAAGTAGTAACAGAAAAGGTGGAAGTGGATGTAAACTCCAGTGCGTTGGACGAACACATCGGCAGTACGTTGGCGCAAAAGCTACGTGGCGATTTGGAATTGTTGGAAGGCGTGTATCCCGAATTCAATGCCGACGATTACCTGAGTGGCACATTGGCACCTGTTTTCTTCGGTTCGGCTTTGAATAACTTCGGTGTACAGGAATTGTTGGATTGCTTCGTGGAGATTGCTCCCGACCCTCGTCCCGTACAAGCTGTTGAACGTATGGTAGAGCCGGATGAGCCTAAGTTTACCGGTTTTATCTTTAAGATTACGGCTAATATCGACCCTAATCACCGTTCTTGTGTGGCGTTCTGTAAGATATGCTCGGGTAAGTTTGTGCGCAATGCTCCTTACTTGCACATCCGTCACGGAAAAACGGTACGTTTCTCTTCGCCTACGCAGTTTATGGCACAGCGTAAGACTACCATCGATGAGGCTTGGGCAGGTGATATCATCGGTTTGCCTGATAATGGTACTTTCAAAATTGGTGATACGTTGACAGAAGGTGAACAGTTGCACTTCCGTGGACTGCCGAGCTTCTCGCCCGAAATGTTCAAGTACATCGAGAATGCCGATCCGATGAAACAGAAACAGCTTGCCAAAGGTATCGACCAGTTGATGGACGAAGGTGTGGCACAGTTGTTCGTCAATCAGTTTAACGGGCGCAAGATTATCGGTACCGTAGGGCAGTTGCAGTTTGAAGTTATTCAGTACCGTTTGTTGAACGAGTATAATGCTTCCTGTCGTTGGGAACCGTTGAGTTTGTATAAAGCTTGCTGGATTGAGAGCGACGACCTGGAAGAATTGGAAGCTTTCAAAAAACGTAAGTATCAGTATATGGCGAAAGACCGCGAAGGCCGCGATGTTTTCCTTGCCGACTCCAACTACGTATTGCAAATGGCACAAATGGATTTCAAAAGAATCAGGTTCCATTTTACGAGTGAATTTTAGCTGGTAGATTCACCACAGAGACACACAGAGTCCCACAGAGTTTTCTTGCTCTTGTGGGACTTTTTTTGATTGATCCGACAAATACGGCGTTCAATAGCGAATGTTTAGATGTATGGAATCGATAGTAAGGGAGCAAAATTAGTTATCTCGTAGACCAAAGTAGCTTTACATCAGAAGTACCGATGTAAAAGATGCCACCTTTTACATACTATCATTTGATGTAAAGCTACTTTGGTGGTATAGTAAGACCGTTTTAGTTCTAAACCAAGAGTAATCTCGTCTGCTGCTTAAATAAAATGAGTATCTTTGTTTGTATACATATGGTTAGGTAAGAAAGGCTATTCATCCGTATTTTCCTACAAACATCTATTGAATAATCATAGAATAGAAAGATAATCCATGAAAAAGAAATTCACACGTAAACTGATTTGTCTGGCTGTTTTAGCCTTGTCTTTGCCCGTACTGGCACAGAAAGTAAACCATCCCGCGCTGTTCTTTACCGATAAGAAGGTACAGGAACTCAAACAACGGGTAAAGTCGGATAAAGAAATGGAAGCTGCCTGGAACGATATCAGGCAGACAGCCAATGAACTGTTGCAGAAAAATAACTTTGCCCAAAGCGGTTACCTGGCCTTGGCCTATCGAATGACAGGCGAACGCAAGTATGCCGACAAGTTAAAGGAGCAACTCATCGCACAAACCAAACGCAATTGGAGCGATGCCGAGATGGTACTCCGCAAACCGGCGTGGCGTTCGGAATTACAGATGGCACACAACAGCTTCAATGCCGCTGTGGCGTATGATGCCGTGTATGACGCACTCACTGCCGACGAACGCAAACTGATTGCTACCGAGCTGACTCGTTTAGCCATCCGTCCCGCCCTGGAGGACTGGCTGCTGGAACCTACCCGCATCCACTCACTCAATTCCATGGGGCATAACTGGTGGACTTCCTGCGTATGCATGGCTGGTGTGCTGGCTATGGCTTTTGAGAACGAAATACCCGAAGCTAACCAATGGGTAGAACAAGTCAACCAATCATTACCGGAGTGGTTCGACTTCCCTGGCGACGAACTGCAACACAAAGCCAAAACGTTTGATGCCGCCGGAGGTATGTATGAGAGTGTGAATTATGCCAATTTTGGCATTTCCGAAGTACTGCTGTTCCGTTATGCCTGGCAAAATATCAACCCCGGTAAAAAAGCTATCGACCTACCGCAATTAGCTTTACTGCCCAGCTTCTTTATGAACATCTGTTACCCTCGTACGGGAATATTGTATAGCATTAATTTCGGTGATAGCCATAAAGAAATAACTGCCGAGAGTTCCCTGATGTTGCTTTATGCCATGGGTATAGGCAATACCGATGTGTTGTGGTACCTCAAGCATGTACAAGCGGGGCAGAATCGCGACGGCTTTTTTGTAAACCGACCCATGGGTTTCCTCTTGATGCCCGACTTGCGCAAAGCCCCGCAAGTACCCTCGCTTCCTACTTCCAAACTCTATGCCGACTTCGGTTGGGCTACCATGCGCGACTCGTGGAAGGACGATGCTACCATGCTGGCCGTGAAGAGCGGGCATACCTGGAACCACTCGCACGCCGATGCCAACTCGTTTATCCTGTTCCATAAGGGTGTAGATATTATCAAAGATGCCGGTAACTGTTGGTATCCCAAACCACAGTACCGTAACTACTTCTTCCAAAGTGAGGCGCACAACGTGGTATTGTTTAATGGGCAGGGACAGAGTAAGGAACAGCAGTATCATGGTTCTCCATTACGAGGATACCTGTACCACCTAATGGATGAAGGTACTATTAAATATGTGTTGGCCGATGGTACCGGTCCGGTAGCCGATAATTTCAGCCGTAACTTCCGCCACTTTCTGTGGATTGACAAGGTAATCTATGTAATTGACGACCTGAAGACTCACAAGAATGGTCACTTTGAATGGCTGTGGCATACCAACGGTGAAGTGAAGAAACGCAATTATGATATGCACGTTACCAATGGCGAAGCAGGCATTGCCATTCGTCCGCTGTATCCGGAAGCGTTGGCTAAGAGCGATTTTGTACATGATTATCCCAACGATATGTATGTAGAAGAGCGTCAGGGACCCAAGGAAACCAATCTGGAAGAGATGGAAACCTATTATTCTTTCAACCTACCTGCCGAGATTAACCGGGTAAAAGGGCTCACAGCCATCATGCTAAAAGATAGCCCCGACCAGGAAGAACTTCCGCAAATGGAACGTATGCAAGGTGAAAACTGGATTGGAGTGCGTTCGGTATATCAGGGTAAGGTCACAGAAATCTACCTCAATCAACAAGCCGATGGCCGCCTGATGCACCTCAACTCCTGTGTAGATATGAATGGTTGGGAAACGGATGCATATCTGTTGGCTGTTACCTACCCTGTAGGAGCTAAAGTAGACAAACCCACTGAAACAGTCATTGTGTATGGCAGTTATCTCCGTCGCGATGGCAAGAGCCGTTTCTCTTCCTTAAGCAAACAATATTTTATCAAGAAAAACTAAAAGAATACCATGTTTTATATTAAATCAATGATACTGTGCTTGTTGGCATTTCCTATGACGGTAACTGCACAAACCATCGTGCCGGGAACCGAGAATAAACTTGCTTCACCCGATGGGGCTTACTCTTTTACCTTCTATCAGAAGGAGATGGATAAAGACGTACGCCAAATGTACTACACACTTACCTACAAAGGTCAGTTGGTTATTGAAGAGAGCGAACTGGGCGTACAAATAGAGAACCAGCTCTTTGAATCGGCACTGGGTATCCCCAACGATACCTGCATGCTGTGGTGCGAAAATCTACAACTTACCACTACAGAGCGCCGTGAACATAGCGAAACCTGGGAACCCGTATACGGCGAACGTGCCGAGATACGCGATTGCTACAACGAACTTACATTGAAACTCAATAAAGGTGGCAACGAAGGCGGCCAGGAAGGTGGGTATGACAAACGTCGCAACTACTTTATGAATATCATTGTACGGGCATACAACGAAGGGGTAGCTTTACGCTATCATTTCCCCGAAGCCACCAACGGATTATTCCTGCACATCACTGGCGAACAAACAGCCTTTACCTTTCCCGAAGGCACCATGGCTTTCTACGAACGTTGGGCGCAAGGCCCGTACTCGCTACTTCCGCTCAAAGGATGGACAGACGAATGTGAACGCCCCTTGACATTGAAACTAACTAACGGTATACACGTAGCTTTGGCTGAGGCCGAAATGGTAGATTATGCCCGTGGCAAGTTCCGTTTATCGGACACAAAAGCTAATACCCTGGTTACTTCACTATACAGCAGTGTAGATGTTATCACTGCTTACAATACCCCGTGGCGGGTAATTATGGTAGCTGAAAAGGCAGTAGATTTGATTAATCACAACGATTTAATACTGAACTTGAATCAGTCTTGCCGCATAGCAGATACTTCCTGGATTCGTCCCGGCAAAGTGTTCCGCTCCAACCTGAAGCAAGACGAGGTACGAGCAGCCATCGACTTTGCCGCCGAACGTGGGCTGCAGTACGTGCACATGGATGCCGGCTGGTACGGTCCCGAAATGCAAATGGCATCTGATGCAACGAAAGTAGCTTCCAATAGAGATTTGGATATCCCCGCTCTCTGTAAATATGCTGAGAGTAAAGATATCGGACTGATGGTGTATGTTAACCAGCGCGCCTTGATACAGCAGCTCGACCAACTCTTGCCGCTCTACAAGCAATGGGGATTGAAAGGCATCAAATTCGGTTTTGTGCAGATAGGCAATCAACATTGGAGCACCTGGTTGCACGAAGCCATTCGTAAATGTGCCGAGTACGGCATGCTGGTAGATATCCACGATGAATACCGCCCTACGGGATACAGTCGCACGTACCCCAACCTGATGACGCAGGAAGGCATTGCGGGCAACGAAGAGATGCCCGATGCCACTCACAATGTGATACTTCCCTATACCCGCTTCCTTGCCGGAGCAGGCGATTATACCCTTTGTTACTTCAATAACCGGGTGAAGAATACCAAGGCACACCAATTGGCTATGGCAGCAGTGTACTACAGTCCGTTGCAGTTTATGTATTGGTATGATACGCCTGCATTATACAAAGGAGAACAGGAACTGGAATTCTGGAAACAAATTCCTACCGTATGGGACGATAGCCGTGCTTTGGTGGGCGAAGTAGGAGAGTACATTGTCATGGCGCGTCGCTCAGGTACCGATTGGTTTGTTGGTGCCATGACCAATAAGGACACACGTACGGTAACCGTACCTACTGACTTTCTTGATTCCGGAAAGAAGTACACGGTAACCTTGTACGAGGATGATGACAAACTTGACACCCGCACCAAAGTACGCATTGCCGAAAAGAAAATCAAACCCGGCAAACCACTTGTATTTACCCTTCAAGCCAGTGGCGGTGTAGCTTTGCACTTCCGGCAAGTAAAGTAGAACAACTCTTTTTGATAGAATATTTGAAGCGGATTAGGTGTACTCCTAATCCGCTTCGTATTTATAGGTAATTAGAATAAAACAGCACAACTGGTTAGTTTTCGATAGAGGTTTTTTATAGGTAAAAAGGTTGCTCAGGGTACGTTCATCAGCAAATAAAAAAGAATAAGATATGAAGAAAGAGAATTCGTTTATAAAAGCCATGCCGGTACTTGCCGGATTCTTTGTGATGGGCTTTTGCGACATAGTCGGTTTCTCCAGCGACTATGTAAAGCAGGCGTTTGGGTGGAGCGATGCTATGACCGGTTTTGTGCCGTCCATGGTATTTGTGTGGTTTTTGTTTCTCAGTGTGCCCATCGGCCTGCAGATGAACAAGTGGGGACGGAAGAATACCGTACTGTTATCGATGGGTGTTACCATTGTAGGTATGATGCTTCCGCTGGTTACTTACACACAAGTAACCGTGATGTTGGCGTATGCCTTACTGGGCATTGGTAATGCCATTATTCAGGTGTCGCTCAATCCGCTATTGAACAATGTTATTACCGAGGAAAAACTGCTTACCAGTAGCCTCACTGCCGGGCAGGTAGTTAAAGCGGTGTCCTCCTTTGCCGGACCTCTTATCATTGCATTTGCCATCCATACCTTTGGTGGAGGCGATGCAGTTAATTGGTACTACTGCTTCCCCATCCTGGGCGTAATCACGCTGCTCTCAGCTCTCTGGCTGATGGCTACGCCCATTATCCGGGAAGAACCGGAGGTGTCTGCCAACGGCGTAAAAGATACCTTCACCCTGCTGAAAGATAAAACCATCCTGCTACTCTTCTTCGGAATCTTCTTTGTGGTAGGTGTCGATGTGGCAACCAATTTCATATCTTCCAAACTGATGACCAGCCGCTTCGGTTGGACACAAGAAGCAGCCGGAATGGCACCGCAAGTGTACTTCATTAGTCGTACCGCCGGAGCTTTGCTGGGTGCCTTCTTGATGACAAAGATTGCCGAAATGAAATACTTCAAGATGAATATACTCCTGGCCATTGTAGCCGTATTGTTGCTGGGCTTTGTGCAGGATGCAACATTGAACCTCATCTTGATCGGTGCCATAGGTTTCCTGGCTTCGTGTATCTTCCCCATTATCTACTCCATGGCGGTACAAGCCCGTCCCGAGAAAGCCAACCTCATATCGGGATTAATGATTACAGCCGTAGCCGGAGGTGGAGCGGTAACGCCTGCCATTGGTGCCGTAACCGATGCGATGGGTGGAAACTATACCGGTGGAGTATGGGTGATACTGCTTTGCGTGCTCTACCTCACGTATTGTGCTTTTGGAGTAAAAACCGCTAAATAGAACATAAACATGAAAAAGAATCTTTTAGGAATGATTGTTTTAGCGGGATGCTTAACCGCATGTACCGCTTCGTCATCCGGTGACCTGGACGTAAATACAGCTCTTGATTATTGCGCCACACAAACGCAACGTACACTAACAGAGTTAAGAGGCGATTCGGGTATCGATTACACGATGATGCCGCGTAATATAGCCGACAGTCTGTCGCACTGGCATTGCCGCAAGGCGACTAAGGACGAGTGGTGCGCCGGTTTTTGGCCGGGGGTGTTGTGGTACGATTATGAGTACACACAGAGCCCTGCCATCAAAGAGGAGGCGGAGAAGTTTACGGCTTCCTTAGAATTCTTATCCCGTACTCCGGCTTACGACCATGACCTCGGATTCCTGGTGTTCTGCAGTTATGGCAACGGATATCGTCTGACTAAGAATCCTGCCTATAAGCAAGTAATTCTGGATACGGCCGATTCGTTGGCAACCTTGTTTAACCCGCGTGTAGGTACCATCTTGTCGTGGCCGCGTGAGCGCGAACCCCGCAACTGGCCGCATAATACCATTATGGATAACCTGATTAATCTGGAGATGTTATTTTGGGCAGCCAAGAATGGTGAAAATAAATACCTGTATGACATAGCTGTGGCTCATGCCGATAAAGCTATGCAGACTTTGTTTCGTCCCGATTATACCAGTTATCACGTGGCGGTATACGATACCATTACCGGTAATCTGATTAAGGCTGTTACCCATCAAGGATATCAAGACGAATCTATGTGGGCACGCGGACAAGCTTGGGCTATCTACGGATATACCATGATATACCGCGAAACCAAAGATCCCAAATACCTGGATTTTGTACAACACGTTTCGGATGTATACCTCAAGAGCCTCCCCGAAGATTATGTGCCTTACTGGGATTTCAGTGCACCGGGTATTCCCGATGCTCCCCGCGATGCCTCGGCGGCGGCTATCATAGCTTCAGGGTTGTTGGAGCTGTCTACCTACCTGCAAAGTCCCAAGGCTGAAACTTATTACAATGCGGCGGTAAAGATGCTTAGCAGCCTGAGTTCGGACAAGTATCAGAGCAGGGAAAGCAAGCCCTCGTTCCTACTGCATAGCACCGGACATTGGCCCAACGGCTCAGAGATAGATTATTCCATTATCTACGCCGATTATTACTACATGGAAGCCTTGCTCCGTTTGAAACATTTGCAAGAAGGTAAATCCTTATATGCGGCATTCATCAGATAATTGCTTAGTTTTGTTGTTTGAAAATAAAGAACGTATGAAGAAGAGAACAGGATGTATCATAGCCGCTTTGGCGCTGGCGGGCGTATTGCAAGCTCAGTCCATTTATCCCGGTCAGCATGCCGGTAAATTGAAAAAGGAAACAGTAGCTCCGGTGCAGGTCGAAAGTTTCGACCTGAAAGAGGTACGCTTGTTACCCGGTAGGTTCCGTGATAATATGTTGCGCGATTCTGCCTGGATGGTTTCCATCGATGTAAACCGCCTGCTGCATAGCTTCCGCACCAATGCCGGTGTATTTGCCGGACGCGAAGGCGGTTACATGACCGTAAAGAAATTTGGCGGTTGGGAATCGTTGGATTGCGAGTTGCGCGGACATACCACCGGACATTTGCTCTCTGCCTACGCCCTGATGTATGCAGCCACAGGTAGCGAGGTGTTTAAACAAAAAGGTGATAGCCTGACACGCGGACTCAGTGAGGTGCAAGTTGCCTTGGGTACCGGATACCTCAGCGCTTTTCCCGAAGAACTGATTAACCGCAATATACGGGCTACCAGTGTATGGGCGCCCTGGTATACACTTCACAAACTCTTCTCCGGTTTAATCGACCAATATCTGTATGCCGATAACGCACAGGCGTTGGAGGTAGTTACCCGCATGGGTGATTGGGCGTACCGCAAACTACAACTAATTGACGAGCCTACCCGCCAGAAGATGATTCGCAACGAGTTTGGTGGCATCAATGAATCATTCTACAATCTCTATGCCGTAACAGGCGACGAACGTTTCCACTGGTTGGCACATTTCTTTTATCACAACGATGTAATCGACCCGCTCAAAGAGCATCGCGACGACCTGGGCACGAAGCACACCAACACTTTTATCCCCAAAGTTATTGCCGAAGCACGTAATTACGAGTTAACCGAAGACGCTAACAGCCGTTCGCTATCCGATTTCTTTTGGAAAACGATGATTGACCATCATACCTTTGCTCCCGGAAGCAGCAGCGACAAGGAGCATTATTTCGACCCGAATCACTTTTCCAAACATCTGTCGGGCTATACCGGCGAAACGTGTTGTACCTATAATATGCTGAAGCTAAGTCGCCACCTCTTTTGTTGGACGGCCGATGCCTCCGTAGCCGATTATTACGAACGCGCATTATATAACCATATTTTGGGACAACAAGACCCGGAAACCGGTATGGTAACTTACTTCCTGCCGTTGCTCTCCGGTTCGCACAAAGTATATAGCACCCAGGAAAATTCTTTCTGGTGTTGCGTAGGTAGTGGATTTGAGAATCATGCCAAGTACGGAGAAGCCATCTACTACCACAATGAGCAGGGAATCTACGTTAATCTGTTTATCCCCTCGCAAGTGAACTGGAAAGAGAAGGGCTTAACCCTTCGTCAGGAAACTGCTTTCCCGGCTAAGGAAACTACTACGCTTACTGTTCATACCAACCAGCCCGTAACTACCACTCTGTACCTGCGTTATCCTTCGTGGAGCAAAGGAGTATCAGTACGTGTCAACGGCAAGAAGGTAGCTGTGAAGCAAGTTCCCGGCTCGTACATCGCCGTGAACCGCCAATGGGAAGAGGGTGACCGTTTAGAAGCTACTTTTCCGATGAGCATCCGTTTAGAAGCTACGCCCGATAACCCAAAGAAAGCAGCGTTGCTGTACGGTCCGTTGGTATTGGCAGGCGAACGGGGTACGGAAGGCATGCAGGATTCTGCACCGTTCTCCAACCCTCAGTTATACAACGATTACTATACATATAACTATCATATCCCTGCCGACTTGCGCACTACCTTGCCAATAAATCCGAAAAAGCCGGAACAATCAATACAACGTATGGGCGAAGAACTGGTATTTACCACTCCGGAAGGCGACCGTATCGTTCCGCTATACGACCTGCATCGCCAACGTTACGTAGTGTATTGGGACTTGATTGAAAAACAATAAAGATTCACCACAGAGGACACAGAGGGCACAGAGGTATAAATAACATATATTGATTTAACTGTTTATTTTCCTATTTTATCCTCTGTGCCCTCTGTGTCCTCTGTGGTGAAACAAAATATGAACGAGATGAAAAAGATAACATTGCTTATCACCCTAATCTTAGGATTCCATATCACTGTATCGGCTCAATATGTATCCAGCGTATGGGTTTCCGACCAACGAAACGGTACCTATAAGAATCCGGTACTGCATGCCGATTACTCCGACCCGGATGTGTGTGCAGTAGGGAACGACTTTTACATGACGGCTTCCAGTTTTGGTTGTACGCCCGGATTACCCATCCTGCACTCCAGAGATTTGGTAAACTGGCGGCTGGCTAATTATGCACTGAAAGAGATTGAACCTAAAGAGTTTTTCAACACCCCCCGGCATGGAAAAGGAGTATGGGCACCTTCCATCCGCTACCATCAGGGAGAATTCTATATTTATTGGGGAGACCCTGATTTTGGTATTTTTCTAGTAAAGACTAAAGACCCGCTGGACGAATGGGAGAAACCTGTCTTGGTAAAAGCCGGACGGGGAATGATTGACCCTACACCTTTGTGGGACGACGATGGTAAAGTATATCTGGTGCACGCTTGGGCAGGTAGTCGTTCGTTATTCAACAGTGTAATTACCGTGTGCGAAATGAATGCCGAAGGTACGCAGGTAACCGGCAATCCGGTATTGGTATTCGATGGTAACGACGGAGTAAATCATACCATTGAAGGCCCTAAATTCTATAAACGTAACGGGTATTACTACATCCTGGCACCTGCCGGTGGAGTAGCCACCGGTTGGCAGGTAGCTTTACGCTCCAAGCAGGTGTACGGCCCGTATGAGTCGAAAATTGTTATGGCACAAGGTGCTACGGATATCAATGGTCCGCATCAAGGAGCTTGGGTAGATACACCTACCGGCGAGTCGTGGTTTGTCCACTTTCAGGACAAAGCCATGTACGGACGGGTTATTCACCTCAATCCCATGCAGTGGGTAAACGATTGGCCCGTGATAGGCGAGGATAAAGACGGAGATGGCTGCGGAACTCCTGTTACGCAGTACCGTAAGCCCAATGTAGGGGCTACCTGTCGGGTAGAAACTCCGGTAGAAAGCGATGAGTTTAACTCGCGCCACCTGGGGTTGCAGTGGGAGTGGCATGCCAATTACCAGGACACCTTTGGTTTTACTACCGATTTGGGATATATACGCCTCTACGGACATGTGTTATCCAAAGAGTTCGTAAACTTCTGGGAAGTACCCAATCTGCTCTTGCAAAAGTTTACTGCCGAAGTGTTCACCGCTACCACCAAGTTGAAAGTATCTGCCAAGATGGACGGACAACAATCGGGCCTTATCGTGATGGGTTGGGATTACTGTTACATCGGTGTGGAAAAGAGAGGCGAACAGTTTGTTTTGAAGCAGGTAACCTGTAAGGATGCCGAGCAAGGCAACCCCGAAATTGTTACTGAACTTGCCCAATTACCGTATAGCCGCTGTTTTGAAGCAGGCTTGCTTCCCAATTACGAATGCGACATCTTCCTGCAGGTGCAAGTGCGTAAAGGAGGTATCTGCCGCTTTAGCTATAGTTTGGATGGAAAGAAGTACACTACCGCCGGTCAACCTTTTACTGCCCGTCAAGGAAAATGGATAGGCGCTAAAGTAGGTCTGTTTAGTACTGCCCCCTTTGGTTCCGAAAGAGGTTGGGTAGATGCCGACTGGTTTCACATCAGTAAATAATTAGGTACATTTTCGGTTCTGTTCGTATTATTAAGTAATTTACGTATATTTGCGTTGCCTATTTTGAATAGGGATTGAATGCAAAACATTAATTGCGCCAATGTGAAGAACACGATTAAACATATTATCCTTCCTTTGCTGCTGCTTCTGTCTGTACAGACACTGGTGGCACAGCACTATACTTTCCGCAACTTAACCATGTCCGACGGCTTGTCGGGCTTGCTCGTAAATACCATTTATAAAGATTCCGACGAATTTATCTGGCTGGGTACCGATAACGGGCTCGACCGCTTTGACGGGGTACAGGTAAAGCACTTTGCCTTCCGTGTTCCCGATTCGCGACGCAAACGCGTGAATGCCATTGCCGAAACCGCCGACCATCAGTTGTGGACAGGTAACGGTTTGGGGCTTTGGCGGCTTAACCGGAATACGAATGAGCTGGAACACATTGCTTCCGAAACCATTGATTGTGCCGTAAATGCCCTGTTTGCCCATGGTAAAGATTTGTATATAGGTACCGAGAAAGGACTGTATATTCACCAGGACGGACAATTACGCCAAGTGCTTGTCGATAAGAACATGCTTTCGCCCAGCAACCGGGTAATGGCTATTCATCTGGATACATCGCAAAAGAAACTGTGGCTGGCTACCGTACGTGGCTTACATGCTTATACTACCGCCGATGGGAAGATAGAATCGTGGCACCTGAACGAGAATATACCCGATGCCGATTACTTCCGCTGCCTTACTTCGGTAGGCGAAACGTTGTATTTGGGTACCATGAGCCAGGGAGTGGTATGCTTCCATACCGCCAAGAAGAGTTTCAGCCGCTTTCCCAGCCTGGGTTGCGATATCATTTCGTCCATCTCTACCGATGGTAAAGACATTGTGTACGTATCAACCGATGGTAACGGGGTGCATTTTCTTTCACACCGCACAAAAGGTATTGTACGCAGCATTTGTCACGACGTACGCAACAAGGAGAGTATCCGCTCCAATTCCGTCTATTCGTTATTGGTCGATAATCTGGGCATTGTATGGGTAGGCCTTTATCAAGGGGGAGTAGATTACAGTCTTTACCAAAGCGGCCTGTTCTCTACCTATGCATTCCCGCCATTATTCGATTCTAAAGACCTTTCCGTTCGCTCGTTCCTGAACCACGGTAAAGAAAAACTGATTGGCTCGCGCGATGGGTTATTCTACATCAATGAAGATACCCGCATGGTGAAGACCTTCACCAAACCCATCCTTACCGCCGACCTTATCCTGACCATGTGCCACTACGAGGGCAATTTCTATGTGGGTACATACGGTGGCGGACTGATGGTGCTTAATCCGCGTACGCTCCACCTGCTTCCGTTTGCCAGTCCCGGTTCAGAAACCTTTCACAAAGGACAGGTATTCCGTCTTTGTCCCGATGCCCAGGGTAATCTATGGATAGCCACTTCACAAGGATTATTCTGCTACAACGAGCTTCAGAAACAATTGAAGAGTTTTACCAGTTCCAACTCCCAGTTGCCCGAAGGCAATGTATACGAAATAAACTTCGACAGCACTGGTAAAGGATGGATTTGCACCGAGAACGGTATGGCTATTTACGACCCCGCCTCTCAAAGTATCCGTTCAAACATCTTTCCCGAAGGTTTTATTCACAAGGATAAAGTACGGGTGATGTACGAAGACTCTCAACGTGACATCTTGTTGATGCCCGAAAAAGGAAGCCTGTTCATAACAGCGCCCGATATGAGTCGGTTCCGCCGGATGCCCATCATTCCTGTAGTGCCCGAGAATGCGTTTATGTCGGTTATTGAAGATAACCTGGGATGGCTTTGGATGGGTAGCAACGACGGATTGGTGCGTATGAAGAAGGCAGGAGAGGAGTATGACTTCTTTACCTTTAACGACGGACTGCCCAGTCCTACGTTTACCATGGGCTCGGCTTATAAGGATGCTAATGGTACTTTATGGTTTGGCAATACTAAGGGACTTATCTATGTGGATCCGCAAAAAATAGACGATGTTCGTCGCGAAGTGCGACCCATTATCTTTACCGATTTGTCGGCAAACGGCGTATCAGTAACCGATTCGGTAATGAAATCGGCACAGAATAACCTTACTTTTTCTTTCTCCGACCTTTCTTACGGTTTGCCTTCGGCCATGGTATTTGAATACCGGTTAGATGGAGTGGATAAAGAGTGGCAACTCTTGTCCGGTCAGAACCGGGTGTCGTATTACGACCTCTCATCGGGCACCTATACCTTCCGGGTACGCTTGCCGGGTAACGAAATATCCGAGTCGGCGATGACGGTGAAAGTATTGCCCATATTCCCCTTCTGGGTCTGGATAATCCTGGTTATTATTATTGCTGTACTGGTTCTTATAAGTATACGTTTCGTGAAACGCTTTATGATGCCTGCCGCCAATGCCCTGCGTCGCGAACGGGAAAAGATACGGGCAGCCGTACATCCGGAAGCCACTCCGATAACAGAGGCACTTGAAGAACGCTTAATTGTCGAAGAAAAAGCAGCCAAATCATCCGACGAGAAATACAAAACCCTTCGCTTGAGCGAAGAGGAGTGTAAAGCGCTACTGGCTAAGTTGCAAACCTATATGAAGGAGCATAAACCGTACACCAACTCCGAGCTAAAGTTGGGCGACCTGGCTTCGGCTACCCAAACCTCATCGCACTACCTGTCGTACCTGTTTAATCAATACCTCAATCAACCCTATTACGACTTTGTAAACGAATACCGCATTGCCGAGTTCAAGATTCTGGTGGCCGATCCCGGTTACTCCCGCTATACGCTTACTGCCTTGGCCGAACTATGCGGATTCAGTTCACGGGCCTCCTTCTTCCGTTCCTTCAAGAAAATTACCAGAATTACTCCCAACGAATACATTCGTAGTATCGGTGGAGTAGATAAAGCCGAATAATTCTCTCTTTTCAACCACTTTATAAGAACTGCTTCCGGGTATATTAAAGAATCTATCTCCCGGTTGGCATAAATTTATTCCCCGGTTTGCCTGTTTTTATAATTCTCGTAGTATAAATCTATTCGTTCCACCACGGTGGAACGAAAGAGATGTCGTGGTGAAACGAAAGGGACATCACGGTGGAACAAAAGAGATACTACAGTGAAACGAATAGATTTATGCAAATTAAGAAATAGCTTTTGGCAAACCGGGGAATAAATTTATGCCAACCGGGATTTAGTTTTTAGTATTTTCTATAAGAAACTACCGCCTTTCATACTTTTAAACAGCTTGAATTAACATTTCTGAGTATCAAATAATTATTTGATACTCAACTTTTAATTGATATAACTTGCTGATAATCATTTGTATAAAAACTTTTTAGTCTACCTAAATGGGTTGAGATTCATTTGCCTTCAATTAACAATTCTTTTTGTTCCGGTGATTCTATATTTGCATTCGTAATCGCACCGAATAAAGATAATATCATGGAAACAACAACACTGAAAAATGATTGTATCATTACCCGCTCGTACCAGGAATACCATCCGGCTATTCTGAATTACATTACCTGTCGCATTACACATCGTTACGAAGCCGAAGACTTGGCTCAGGATGTTTTTATCCGTTTGATAGAGTACAAGCAGATGCTTCGTCCCGATACGGTCAAGTATTTCCTGTTTACCATCGCGCGTAACATCGTTACCGATTACCTGCGCCGCTACTACAAAAAGCAAGAAATTACCTCCTATATATATGATGTAATGAGCACTGTTAGCAACGATACCGAGGAAACCGTTATGGTAAACGACCTGTTGGCAACAGAACGTTTGAAGTTGGCAACTTTACCCACACAACGCCGGATGATATACGCTATGAACCGTTTTGGCGAAAAAAGCTCAGCCGAAATATCCGAACAATTAAATCTGAGTAAGCGCACCGTTGAAAACCATCTGCTGTTAGGACGGAAAGAGATGCGCACCTATCTGAAGAAATGTATTTAAACAAATCATATTAATCAATAAAACAGCCCTGTATGCTTATGAAGAACGACACAGTGATTAAGAAAAGGCATAATAATGCCTCTCAACCATGGAATAATGAGAATAAATATTTAATATTAACGCCTCAAATTTAGTTTTATGAAACATTTAAAAATGATGCTTGCGTGTATGTGTATGTTGTTGGTTTCAACAGCGGTTTATGCGCAGAACAAGATCACCGGTAAAGTAACCGATACAGCCGGAGAAGCTGTAATTGGCGCCAGTGTGCTGGTGAAAGGTACTGCTAACGGTACCATTACCGATTTGGATGGTAATTTTACGTTGAATGATGCAAAGGGAACACTGGTTGTTTCGTACATCGGGTACAAGGCACAGGAATTAGCCATTGCCGGAAAAACAAACTTCCTTATTACATTGAAAGAAGATACCGAACTGCTTGACGAAGTAGTGGTGGTAGGTTACGGTACACAGAAAAAGGCTACGCTGACCGGTGCAGTAGGTATGGTTAGCGGTGATGTGTTAGAGAACCGTCCCGTATCGAATACAGCCATCGGGCTGCAAGGACAAGTGCCGGGGCTCACCATTACACGTAACAGCGCCCGCCCGGGTAGTGAAGATATGGCCATTCAGATTCGTGGCGCATCATCTACTAACAAGGTAGAACCGTTGATTATCATTGACGGTACCCCTGCCATTGGGTATACTGAATTCAGTTCCTTGAACCCGAGCGATATTGAAAGTGTATCTGTATTGAAAGATGCCTCAGCTGCTATTTATGGTTCGCGCGCTGCCGGTGGTGTAATTCTGGTGACTACCAAAAAAGGTAAGAAAGGCGAAAAGATGAAGATTACCTACAACGGTATGGTTACCGCCAATACGATTGCCAATGTGGTTCCGCTTGCCGATATGAAGACATGGGCCAATGCCATGGTAGATGCCACGTATCAGGATTATGTGAAGTCGGACGGCAAGGGTGGAGAAATCGTTACCCAACGTTACTGGAATGGTCAGTGGTGGTTTACCACATTGGAAGAAGGCGCAAAGAATGCTCATCCCAATGCTAGTTTTGCCGTGAATGGTAAAGAGAACTATTGGCTCATTGACAAAATGGCTACAAATCAGGATTTCGACTGGACAGATGCAAGCGGAGTATTGCACCATTTTTCAGACAATAACTGGTTGGACCTTATTTATGGTACTACCTACTCTACGCAACATAGCTTAAATGTGCAAGGGTCGAGCGAGCGTGCACGTTGGATGGCATCTATGGGTTATGCCAACGACCGTTCTATCATCACTCCCGTATATGATGGTGCTAAGAAATACTCAGCACGCTTGAATGTAGAATTCGACTTAACAAATTGGTTAACATTGACCACCAATATGTCCTATAACAACCGTTATGTAGAGTCTCCACGCGATGGCTTGGATGGAGCAAACTCGGGTATGTACGACTGTCCGGCAGGACCTGCTTATACTCCTTCGGGCGAATTCTATGATTATTATGTAGCAGGTCGTTCTCCGTTGGCAGCTATGAAAGGCGCCGGTTATAAGAACCAGGAGTTTGAAACATTCCGCTACTCCAATACATTGACTGCCAAATTGTCGAAAGATTTTGATGTCACAGGCTCTTGGTCGTTCATTAAGAATAACAATGTGGAAACCGAAACCAAAACCACTTACTATGCAGGGTATTGGGACGGTAGCCAACGTGTGACAATTAATCAACAGAAAGATACCTATGTACAAGAACGCATGCAACGTACTTTCTATGAAAACTACTTGTTGCAATTGAACTATCACCATACTTTTGCCAAGTACCACAATGTGGCGGCTATGGTGGGTGCCAATGCCGAACGTAATACTTATAAAAATGTAACAGCCAAACGTATGGGCTTGTTGTACGAAGGATTGTACGATTTGAATACTGCTTCTTCCGAAGCTGCCAATCAATCTATTACGGGTGGGTCCAATCAAAACGGGTATGTATCTTACCTGACTCGTTTGAACTATGACTTTGCCGGTAAGTATATGATTGAACTGTTGGGACGTCGCGACGGGACCTCCAAATTTCAGAAGGATTATCGTTGGAGTAACTTCGGAGCGGGAAGCATTGGTTGGAGAGTTTCTGAAGAGAAATTCCTGAAAGAAGGTGCTACTTGGTTGGATAATTTGAAATTGCGTGCCTCTTATGGTATTACCGGGGGTGCTGTAGGTGGTCTTGGAAACTATGACTACCTGGCAACAATGAATACTAACGGAACGTATTATCTCAATTCTGGTTTGGCGCCTACAGCCTATCTGGGTGCCATGACCGACTATTCACGTACTTGGGAACAATTGCATAACCTGAATATTGGTGTCGATTTTGCTCTCCTTGGCAACCGTTTAAGCGGTAGCTTCGACTGGTACCAGAAAAAGAATGATAACATGTTGGTGGCTTTAACCTATCCGGATGTATTGGGTGCTACAGCTCCTGCTACCAATAGCGCAAAGTTGAGCGTGAAAGGTTGGGAAGCCCAACTGAATTGGAATGACAAAGTAGGTGAAGTAGAGTATTGGGTATCTGCTTCAGTTTCAGATGCTAGATCTATGGTGACGAGCTACAGCGGTACCGATGTTTGGACTGCCGGTATGGTTGCCGTACGTGAAGGATACCCGTTGAATTCGTTGTATGTGTACAAAACAGACGGTTACTTTAAGTCGTATGACGAAGTAGATGCTTACTACAAACAGTATGCAAACTGTACCGGTGCCAATGCGTTAGGAAAGGTTCCTGAATCTAATGAGAAGTTGCACCTGCGCCCGGGCGACCGCAAAAAAGTATTGATTCTGGATCCTGCTAACGATACAACCGGTGGTAAAGGTAATACAGGTTCTGGTGACGTGTATTACTATGGAGACACAGACCCTCATTATATGTTTGGTTTAACCACCGGTGCCAAATGGAAGAACTTTGATTTCTCGATGTTTATTCAAGGTGTAGGCCGCCGTTACATCATCCGTGGTGGTTGGGGAGACAATGCCGGAATGAATATGAGTGCATTCTATCGTAACTACAACAATATCCTGACTACACAATTGGATACTTGGACCTGGGATAATCAAAACTCAGAATATGCACGTCTTTCTTTGGAAAATGCTAAGAACGACTGGAATGTAAATAACAACGATGCTTCTATCCAGAATGCCTGGTATGCACGTGTGAAGAATATAACAGTAGGTTATACACTTCCGAAGTCCCTGCTGGCAAAATGGAACATGGAGAAAGTCAGAGTGTACTTCTCCGGCGATAACATTGGCGAGGTAACCGGTGTAAGAGATGGTTATGACCCTGAAAAGAGTACCGCCTCACGTACCTCTCTGCCTTTCAACCGCAGTTGGACCGTAGGTCTGGATGTTACATTCTAAATAATAACAACTAATAAATGGAAAATATGAAAAAATATGCATTTATAGCAAGTACTGCCGCGATGATGTTGGTTTCTACTTCCTGTTCAAATTATTTCTTGGACTTGGAACCTACCGACACGCAGACAGAAGCCAATTACTATAAGACAGCCGCACAGTTTGAAGCTGCAGCCAATGGTACATACAGTTTCTACGGATTCAAGGATGTTACTGAAAAAATCAATAACGTTAACTTTACCCATACAATATATAATACATGGGATAACGCATCTGATATTGTAAATACGTTTAATGAAGTAACATTAGGCACCTTAGCGGCTGGTCAAACAGATGCTTACTGGACTCTGTGCTATGCCAAAATCAGAAAATGTAATGTTGTTATTGAAAAAGGTGCGTCGTATACCGGCACCGATAATATCACAGCATCCGTTGCTACCGCCAAGTTCTTCCGCGCCTATCAGTATTTCTGGTTGCTTCAACGGTTTGGTGGAGTACCCGTTACTACCAGTATCTTGTCGACTACCTCACCCGAGTTGCAGGCTCCGCGTAATTCACGTTACGAGGTTGTATCTCTCATCTTATCAGATTTGAGCGATGCCATTGCCGGGTTATCGGATGAAAAATCGTATGATGGCAGAATAACCAAGCAAGGTGCCCAGGCATTTAAAGCCCGTGTATTACTGTTTGAAGGAACCTGGGAAAAGTATGTAAAGGAAACAACGGATGGCGATGGTACCTCTACAGGTGCCGGAACAACCAAACCTTCAGGTTATCCCACGGTAGAATCCATGTTAACTGAGGCTGCTTCGTTGGCCGATGCCGTTATTACTTCCGGCAAATACAGTTTGTGGAATGCGGAAAATACAGCTTATGAAAGTATTGCCTATAACTACCTGTTCAATCTGGAAGATGAAAATACCAATCCGATGGGATTCAAAAAGGATGTCAATAAGGAGTTCATCCTTCAAATCTGTCACGATCCGGTAAGCAATAAAATCGCAAAAAATATTACGCATGCTTATGGAATCGAAGCTGCATCAGCTATCGGAGGCGGTATTCCTTTGAAATGGATGTTGATGGTTCCTTGTGCAACAGACGGTCTTCCTTATTTCTACTCCAAGGACTATAAAGGCTTCGACAAGATGACAGATATTTACGACAACCGCGACTATCGTATGACATCTACTGTGCTGGTTCCCGGTAAACAATACTATACCATGGGAGTATACGGTGCCGATAAGACTACGTATGCCAATGCGGATTATGCAACCAAGTTCAACTTCCCTGCAGGTTGTATCACATTCTATCCGCAGATAACCAGTACAGGTCCTACAGGCTTCCCGAACCGTAAGATGACTTCTGAACGTAAAGGTTATGTAGATACCAATGAGTCTTACAATTACCCAGTTCTCCGTATGGCCGAGGTGTATCTGATTTATGCCGAAGCTAAGTGTGAATTAGGCAATGGAGCTATCTCTGATGCCGATTTGAACAAGTCTATTAATGTATTGCACAAACGTGGTGGTACGGCCTCTATCTCTAATGCCTCTATCGCAACGGCCAATGCCAATTATGCTGCCAATACAGGGAAGGCTGGAAACATCACCATGCTCGAACTTATTCGTAACGAACGTGCCGTAGAATTCCGCAACGAGAACCTGCGCCCGTATGACTTGCTGAGATGGGGTATCGCAGAAACAGAGATGAAGAAGAATATCCTGGGAGTAGTCACAAAGAACTCTGATGGTTCGGATACTCAGATTGTGAACTTTAAGTACACAGTTGGGGGAGTGGAAAAATCTACATGGCTGCCCGTAGCAGGTGCAACCTACGGTTATGAGAAAATTGACGACGGGTCAACGGCCTATATCGTTGCTCCTGCCTCTCAATCAAATATGGCTCGCAAGCATTACCTGTATCCAATTCCTTTGGCACAGATTCAATTGAATCCTGCTTTGAAACAGAATCCGGGTTATTAATCACTTTTATAGGACAGCAGAGGGGATACAGCAATTCATTTCCCCTCTGTTGCCCAATCGTATCAGAAAGAGAGGATATATAAATAAGTTTAGTATACCTTCTCTTTTATTATGTCTTTGGGGTATTTATTTCAAAAGTCAAGTTACTAATGAGTTAGGGATAGAGTTAGGTGTTTATCTACCCCAGCTCGTATTTTATATCAGTGCATGAGTCAATGCACTTTTCCTTATAATTGAAACTATTACTATTACCATGATGAAGAAAAGAACATTGAACGTTTTCCTTTCCTTTTTATTTGTAGGAACTGGTTTGCTCTACGGACAACAGAATGAGTGGGAGGATCCCACCCGTTATGAGTGGAACAAAGAAAAACCCCACGCCGACTTCATGTTGTACGATCATACTGATAGAGCCTTGAACGATATTCGGGAAACATCGCCCTGGTACAAGTCGCTGAACGGTAAGTGGAAATTCACCTATGCACCCACTATCGACCAAAGCGACAAACACTTTTACCGGACCGACCTTCAGGACGGTAGTTGGCCCAATATCGACGTACCTTCCAATTGGGAGATGAAAGGATACGGAGCACCCATCTATGCCAACATACCTTATCAATGGACGCCAAATCCTCCTTATATTGATATTGACATTCCGGTAGGAACCTACCGAAAACGCTTTACAGTGCCTTCGGATTGGAAAGACCGGGAGGTACTTCTTCACTTCGGTTCCATCACCGGGTATGCGCAGATTTACCTCAATGGTCAGCGCATCGGTATGACCAAAGCTTCCAAAACAGCCGCCGAGTTCGATATCACTCCTTATCTGATAGAAGGAGAGAACTTGTTGGCTGTGCAGGTGTACCGTTGGCACGACGGCAGTTATATGGAAGATCAGGACTTCTGGAGGCTCACCGGCATAGAGCGGGAGGTGTTTCTACAGGCTTATCCAAAACTGACTGTTTGGGACTTCTTTTTAAAACCTGATTTAGACAGGCAATACAAGCATGGTGTATTCAATGCTACAGTAGATTTACGCAGCTTTGCCGATAACCGGATACAGGATGGAACACTCCGCATGCAACTGCTTGACAAGAATGGCCGGGAGCTATGGAGCCAGCAAAAGAACTTCCAGGCGAATCAAGAAATAACGACTGTACCATTCTCCGGTAATATCCGGAATGTAGAGAGGTGGAGTGCTGAGAAGCCTTATCTATATACCTGCCTGATCTCTCTGCACGGATCAGGCAACCAACTGCTGGCTGCCACAACTTATCCGGTTGGATTCCGGAAGGTGGAAATAAAGAATGCCCAACTGACGGTGAACGGAGTTCCTACCTATATCAAAGGGGTAAACCGGCATGAACATAATGATACGTTGGGACATGTACCCACGCGAGAGATCATGATGCACGACCTGAAATTGCTGAAGCAGTTGAATATGAATGCGGTTCGTTTGAGTCATTATCCTAATGATCCGCTTTGGTATAAGTTGTGCGATAAGTATGGTATTTACATTGTGGATGAGGCTAACATAGAAACGCACGGCATGGGTTCTGTTCCATACTTCAAGGATACCATTCCACATCCGGCATATCGTCCGGAATGGGCACCGGCGCATGTCGACCGTATCAGTCGTATGGTGGAACGTGACAAGAACCATGCCTCGGTAATTGGGTGGTCGTTAGGTAACGAATGTGGCAACGGCAAGGTATTTCATGATGAGTATCTGCGACTGAAAGCATACGATCCCAGCCGTTTTGTACAATTTGAACAAGCTTGGGAAGATTGGAATACAGATATTGTCTGCCCGATGTATCCCAATGTAGGGCGTATGCGCGATTATCGCGATTCAGGTAAACAACGTCCTTATATCATGTGCGAATACTCGCATGCACAAGGCAATAGCAACGGTAATTTTAAAGATTACTGGGATATGATCCTTGACAGTCCCAATATGCAGGGCGGTTTTATCTGGGATTGGATAGACCAAGGTATCAAGATGCCTCCTGCGCCTGGCGACAACCGGATATACTGGATGTACAATGGCAAGATGGGCAGTCATGTCTATCCTGTGGAAGAGAACAGTGGCACGGATGGGATCATTGCTGCCGATGGTACGCCCAAACCTGCTGCTTATGAAGTGAAGAAAGTATACCAGTATATCGAATTTAAGGAGAAAGATCTGTCCAAAGGCATTATCTCTGTCCGGAACCGGTATGATTTTACTTCACTGGATGAGTTCGACTTTACCTGGGAAATCTATAAGAATGGAGTGAAAACAGAAATGGAACACTTTACGGTTTCGTTGGCACCGCATCAGGAAAAAGAAGTTCGCTTGAATATACCCACACTGGTGGAAGATGGAAACGAATACTTCCTTCAGATATATGCTTATACCCGCCAATCAACCGATTTACTACCTGCCGGGCATGAGGTAGCTAAAGAACAGTTGAAACTGACTCGCTCGCTTTTCTTTGATCACCTTGAACAACCTGTAGGCGAGTTATCATACGAGCGGACAAGTGATGTACTGGCTTTTCGATCAGCCGATATATCCGGGAAGATTAACCTGACACAGGGAATGATAACTGAGTATTGTATCAACGGAGAAATGCCGTTGAAGCAATATCCGGAACCTGCATTTTGGCGGGCACCCATCGATAATGACTTTGGCAACAAAATGCCTGTAAGAGTCGGCGTATGGCGGTCGGCACAGACAAACCGCAGTGTGATGAAAGCTGTAGTGGGCGAGAAGACTGCACAAGGGCTACCCGTCAGGATAGAATTCATTCTGAATGATATAGCCGTACCTTATACTGTAGAATATTTGATACGTAACGATGGCTCCATCAGCGTAACTGCATCCATTGACATGAACGGAAAGAACCTACCCGAATTGCCGCGCTTTGGCATGCGGATGGAACTGGCCGGGCAGTATGATAATCTGGAATACTACGGTCGCGGACCCATTGAGAACTATATCGACCGCTATTCCGGCTCGTTCATCGGTCGCTACAGTGACAAGGTGGAAAACCAATTTTACTGGTATATTCGTCCGCAGGAAACCGGTAACAAGACCGATGTGCGATGGCTGACACTAACCAATGATAAGGGTGTTGGATTAGAAATTACGGGTACACAGCCGATAGCTTTCTCAGCTCTCCATTTTTCGCCCGAAGATCTCGACCCGGGACTTACCCGCAAGATGCAACACACCATTGACATTCTGCCGCAGAAGAATATAATCCTACATGTGGACTTGAAGCAGCGCGGATTGGGTGGCGATAATAGTTGGGGAATGTTCCCGCACAACCAATACCGGTTGCTGGATAAGGAATATACTTATGGTTATGTAATGAAATTAAAAACAAAGTTAAAGGTTGATGAATAGATACAATAGAATGAAGCTATATTTAATTCTATTTTTTGTCTTTGTAGTATCTGCCTGTACAACAGGAGGACACAAAGAAAGTAATCCAAGACTTCCGGCACTTGAAGACATGGACTCTAAGATAGCCGCCTGGGTGGATAGTGGCTATTATAATGGTTGTGTGGTAAAAGTAATGAAAGACGACAGCACATTTTTCGAATCTTATTATGGAGAATATACCGATACCACTGTATTGCATGTAGCCTCTGCCGGGAAATGGATCGCTGCGGCTACCATAGCTGCCATAGTGGACGAAGGTAAACTTTCTTGGGATGATTCGGCGGAGAAATATCTTCCGGAGTTGAAGGATATCAAAGGAAAAGCCATGCTTCGGCAACTCCTGTCACATACTGCCGGATATCCCGATTATCAGCCGAAAGGGCGGCGACGGGACGATTACCAGACATTGGAAGAAGCAGTCGCTCATATTGTCGACCTACCTGCCGATACGTTACCCGGAACCAAGTTCAGGTACGGGGGGCTTGCTATGCAGGTAGCCGGAAGAATAGCCGAATTGGCTACCGGCAAGGATTGGGAAACCTTGTTTCAGGAAAAAATGGCCCGCCCGCTACGAATGGAGCGTTCGCATTTCGTTCCGGTGAGTGAAGAGGGGGGCTTCAGCCCCATGTTGGGGGGCGGCTTCCGGACTTGCCTGCGCGACTATATGAACTTCCTGAATATGATTGCACACCGTGGACTATTTGAGGGAAGGCAGGTGTTGTCTGCTGAAGCTATCCGGGAGATAGAGGCCAATCAGGTGAGGCAAGCTGTGGTCACTCAACCGGAATATGTGATGAACGCCCGGCAGAATACCCATCATGGAATATACGGACTGGGAATGTGGCGGGAAGAGGAAGATGCAGACGAAACAGCCACTTTAATCAGCAGTCCGGGGTGGGCGGGAACTTACCCTTGGGTAGACAGGAAGAACGGGATATATGGTTTCTGTTTAGCGAAAGTGAATAGCAAAGCTTTTAAGGCAGGGTTCTCCTCATTTTACGAAAGTGCTGCATTGTCTATTATGATCCGTGATGCCGTAAAACAAAGCAACTGATACAATCATTTTATATCAATACCCATGAGAAAACTAATCTTACTTACTCTGATATTTGTCTGCACCGGATGGGTACAGGCTCAACAACATCCCTGCATCTATACATCGCCGGCTGACAAGGGAACCATACAGCAAAAGATAGCCGCCGAGCCATGGGCGAAAGAAGCTTTTGAGCGGATACGCAGTCAGGTGGAGAAGTATGCCGATCATCATGTGACCGATCCGGAGTGGATCGTCTCCCGCCTGTCCATGTACTGGAAAGAGGGCGAACGCTATACTCAATGTTATTTAAAGAAGCAGAACTGGGACAGAGGAGAGGGCAATGCTCCCGTTCCTACAGTTCGAATGCCGGGTATGCGCACCTGGAACAAGTACGGAAATGTGCCGCTGGAAGACCGCCAGCCGTACAATGAAACAGGCGATATGTGGGGCGTCAATCGCCTGAATCCGTCGGAAGTACCTGTGCTGGTGCCTTACAAAGAAAGCGGACACATGATACGCGGGAACAACGGCGATATCCTGACACTGGCTGAGAATGCGGCCTTCGTCTACTGGGTTACCGACGAAGAGAAGTATGCCCGCTTTGCCGCCGATATATTCAATGCTTGGCTGGTGGGAACGTATTACATGAATCCGATACTTGATCCGGAGAAGTCGTGCGGAAGCCTCGGCGGCTGGGAACCGGGAGGTATCTGCGGATATTATGATTACGAACAGATACACGATGACCTGGCATTGCGTGCTGTTCCGGTATATGATTTCATGTATACTTATCTGATGGAACATCCACACCCGCACCTGAAAGAAATCGGAAAAGACACTCGTACGGTGACATCCGAAGTTTTTAAACGCTTCATCAATATAGGAATGATAAGAGGCGGAAAGACTGGCAATTGGAATGTGAACGGATGGAACGTCATGCTTCGTCCGGTATTGGTACTTGACAGTAACGAAGCATACACTGACGGCAAAGGGAAGGAATATTACCTGAACTTCCTGATCAATGAAACAACGCCTTACCACGATGCCATTCCCGATATGGTGAAAACCTACGATCCTGTGACGGGGCTTTGGCCGGAGTCGCCCGGATATGCGTTCAGCGTCAGCCAGATGTTACTCGACTGGGCTGCTCCTTTACGCCGGGTGGGAATAGACGTTATCGAACGCAATCCCATCTTGCAAAAGGCAGCCATGGCCGTCTTCCCCTGGATGGACAATTCAGCCAACATGATTGTGTTCGGTGACTCGCGCGGCGGGTCGGCCAACTTCCTGACATTGGAAAACTTGCTGACTTACTACACTCACACGGGCAATCTGGAGGAAGCGGGTAAGGTAGCTGCTGCCCTGAACAAAGGAATCGCTCTGGGAAAGTACAACCGTAATGAAGCAGGTTGGACAGGCATCTGCACGTATGTGTCGGAACTACCTGCCGTCACGTCTATCGGTAGCGAACGGACATCGTACTCAGAACATCACCGCTTCATCACGATGAAGAATTGGGAAGCTCCTTACCGTCTGATGGCTACCCTCTACGGCGGCAAGAAAGGATATCACCTCACACCCAACGGACTGGCTGCCCAGTTCTATGGATATGGCTACGCCTTGGCTCCTGATGCAGCCGCCTACGAATCGTATTGGAGCAAAGACCAGGTCTATCATCAATCGCCCACAGGAGCCAACACCATTCTGCCGGGATATACCGAAGGAGAGATAACCGTCAATGCCATGGAGCCGGGAGTCGATGCCGGAGCATTCACCAATACACACGAACTTACTCCTTGGATAAACTTTGCCGATGTCACCGCCGGAGAGAAACGACGCGTGATCGTGATGGTACGTACCTCGGACACTACCGGATATTATGCCGATATCTTCCGCTCTGATTTGAAAGACAATGATTACCTGTTCCACAATGTAGGAACTTCTCTGACACTTTCCGACGCGAATAGTCGTGAACTTCCCGATTCGCCGGTAGAGAAACTCAATACTTTGTATCATCCGGGCTATGAGTGGTTCACCAATCTACATGGTACTCAGCACACACAGGACTTTATCGCCACCTGGGAAATGCCTGAAGAAATAACTTCTCGTCTGTGGATGACAGGTGCCACCGGTCGCACCCTGTACCGGATGGATGCCCCCAGTACTACCTTAAACCGGGGATTAACTCCGGGCAATGTATCTACACCTCCTTCGTCCACACCGACTCTACTGGTTCGCCAGAACAATAATAGTGCTTGGGAAAACCCCTTTGTGGCTGTGTACGAAGCCTATAAAGAGATTCCATCAGTATTGCATATTCAGCAATTGGTTACCTGCAAAGAAGGGGCAGGACTGAAAGTGAAAAACAGTCATTGCACTGATTACATTCTGAGTGCAACAGATAACCGGGAATATAAGCCAACCAAACAATGCTCGCTTCATGGAAGCATGGGAATGATTCGCGAATCCGGAAATGAAATGACCATGCTTTACTTGGGTAATGGCTCTTTCTTACAAAAAGGTCATTGCTCTTTAGAATCAGAACGTCCGGTATATGCTGCCGTATATCAACTCAACGGAACCTGGTATTACTCCACTACGGGTACCATAAAGCTGAAAATAGGAAAGAAAGTCTGGATGTTAGAAGAAGGGTATAATAAAGAGTTACTATAAATGAAATGATAAATATGAAAGAATTATTTAGTCCTTCCATGACTGTCCGGATGCGGTTGATCATGATGATAAATGGACTTTTCCTTTCCACTTTTGGGGGATATTCGCAAAACCAGTTAGTGGTCTATCCCGCTCCCCAGGGGGTAGAGTTAACCCGTGATTTTACCGTTTGTGTACGTGAACCGGGAAAAGAATGGAAACCGGTTGATACTTATATGGTAAAAGTAGACGAAGTACGGGATACTAAACACTGTGTTGAAAAGGCTTCGTTGAGTTACTTCGATTTTGCCGGTGAGGTAGAAGTCTCTGTTACTTCCAAGGAGCAGATTAAAGAAGGTGTTGTACGTCCGCTTTCCTATCATATAGTTCCTCGTATAGAGGGTAATTCAATGACTTTTACTTTGAAACGCTCTTGCAATCTGTCCGTTGAGGTAAATGGAGATATATTCCACAACCTTCATCTGTTTGCCAATCCGATTGATGAGAATCATCCTAAGAAGCTGAAAGATAAGAACCTGATCTATTTTGCTCCGGGTGTGCATCAATTACCTGGCGACACCTTGAATGTACCTTCCGGTAAGACGGTATACATTGCAGGGGGTGCTGTGGTAAAAGGATGCATTCGCGCAGTTAATGCACATGATGTAAAAATAGTGGGAAGAGGAAAGGTGCATCCCGAAGGGCGGGGAGCGGGTATCAGTATCATCAATTCAAAGAATGTATATGTGGAGGGACTGATTACCACTCAATGCCCCACCGGGGGATCAGATAGCGTTACTATACGCAATGTAAAGGCTATCAGCTCCTACGGTTGGGGCGATGGCATGAATGCTTTTGCCAGTAACAACGTGCTGTGGGATAGTGTTTTTGTTCGTAGTTCAGACGATTGTAATACGGTGTATGGAACAAGATTGGGCTTTACCGGAGGATGCAGCAATCTCACCATGCAGAATTCTACTTTATGGGCGGATGTGGCTCACCCCATCTTTATTGGTATTCATGGCGATGTAGAGAACCCGGAGGTACTGGAGAACTTGAATTATGTCAACATTGATATCTTAGATCATAAAGAGAAACAACTGGACTATCAGGGTTGCATGGCCATTAATGCAGGCGATAATAACCTGATTCGCAAAGTGAGGTTTGAAAATATCCGGGTAGAGAACTTCCGCCAGGGACAGTTGGTCAACCTGCGTATCTTCTATAATAAAAAGTATTGTAAGGCTCCGGGACGGGGAATTGAAGATGTACTTTTCAAAGATATCACCTACAATGGCAATAATGCAGAAATCTCCATTATTGCGGGCTACAACGAGGAACGGAGAATAAAAAATATCCGCTTTGAGAATCTGCGCATCAACGGGCAGCTCATATCGGATGACATGCCCGGGAAACCTGCCTGGTACAAAACCGGGGATATGTGTCGCTTCTTTATAGGTGAGTTTGTGGAAAATATTGAATTTTGTAAATAGATAAAGGCTAGTACTATGGTATACATTCGCTCTCTTCTTTTTTTAGTTTTGCTCCTCATTCACTTGGATGGGGTTAAGGCACAGGAATATCCCAAAGTAATACTACCGGGCGATTATCCCGATCCTACCATCCTGCGGGATGGCAAAGACTATTACATGACTCATTCTCCCTTTTACTACATGCCGGGATTCCTGATTTGGCATTCGCAAGACTTGATAAACTGGAAACCGGTGAATCGTATCATTCCGGAATATACAGGCTCAGCCATGGCACCTGATTTAATTAAATACAAGGGGAGATTCTATTTGTATTATCCTGCTGCCGAAACCAACTGGGTAGTGTGGGCAGACGATATTAAAGGCCCGTGGAGTACGCCGGTCGACTTGATGGTTGCTGGAATAGACCCCGGACACGTGGTAGGCAAAGACGGTAAACGCTACTTATATGTGAACGATGGGTATATGGTTCCGCTGGCAGATGACGGATTGAGTACCATAGGCGAACGTAAGAAGATGTATGACGGCTGGCAATATCCCACAAAGTGGATAACCGAAGGAATGTACCTTGAATCGCCCAAGATGACCTACAAAGATGGATATTACTATATGACTTCTGCCGAAGGGGGAACCGCTGGCCCTCCTACCAGTCACATGGTGGTGGCAGCACGTTCTAAGAATGTAGAAGGTCCGTGGGAGAACTCGCCTTACAACCCCATTGTACATACGTATAGTCCTTCGGATAACTGGTGGTCGAAAGGACACGGCACACTGGTGGATGATGTAAACGGCAATTGGTGGATTGTGTATCATGCGTATGCCAATGGTTATCACACCTTGGGCCGCCAAACATTGATTGAACCCATTGAATGGATTGCCGATGGCTGGTACCGTGCCACGCAGCAAGCTACTCCGATAGCTACCGGGAAGCAAGCGAATATCGGCCTGCCACTGTCGGATGATTTTGCCGGAACAAAGCTTGGTCTGCAATGGACTTTCTGGAAAGAATACGCCCCTCAATCCATTATTATCAAAGAGAATATGCTCACTGTCAAAGGCAAAGGACTAACGCCTGCCGATGCCTGCAAACTACTTACTACAGCTACCGACAAGAATTACGAGGTACAAGCAGAGATTGAAGTGGGAAGCGGCAATCAAGCTGGATTAGTATTGTTCTACAGCGAGAAAGCCTTTGCCGGAGTTATCTCGGATGGCAAAAACTTTACCATCTACTCAACCCCGGAAAAGAAATTCAGCTTGGCCAACCGGCTGGGTAAACGTTTCTTCCTGAAGATACAGAACCAGGGTAACACCTGCACCTTCTCAGCCAGCAAAAATGGAAACAACTGGACGGTACTGGCCGAAGGTATTGATGTATCGCAGATGCATCACAACAACTACGGCGGTTTCTATGCCCTGCGTCCGGCATTAGTCTCAGCAGGCAAAGGGAAAGCTCAGTTCAAAGATTTCCGTTACCGCAATGCCGTACCTACTGAAAAGGATATGAGCGCTTACCTGATGGTATTCCATAAAGACGATACCCACGGACTGTACATGGCACTGAGTACCGACGGATACAGCTTCATGGCACTCAACGAAGCCAACCCAATCATGGCAGGCGATACCATTGCCGGACAGAAAGGCATCCGCGACCCGCACATCTATCGCGGTCCCGATGGAGCCTTCTACTTAGCTATGACCGACTTGCACGTATTTGCTAAAGATGCCGGACTACGCGAAACCGAATGGGAACGCGACGGAAAGATATACGGCTGGGGAAATAACAAAGGACTGGTTCTGATGAAGTCGTGGGATTTGATTCACTGGAAGCGCACCAATATTGATTTTCAAACCCTATCGGCTGCCTATAGTGATATAGGTTGTGCCTGGGCTCCGGAAACCATTTACGATGAAAAAGTAGGCAAACTCATGATATACTACACCATGCGTTTCAAAAACGAACCCAACAAACTCTATTACGTGTATGTCAACGAAGACTTTGACAAACTGGAGTCTACACCGCAACTGTTATTTGAATACCCTGATAAGACGATAACAGCCATCGATGGCGACATCACCAAAGTAGGAGATAAGTACCGCCTGTTCTATGTATCGCACGACGGGCAAGCAGGTATCAAACAAGCCGTATCTGATAAGGTGAACGGACCTTTTGAATACGATGCCCGCTGGTACGACCCGGAACCCAAATCGTGCGAAGCACCTCATGTATTCAAACGGATAGGAGAAGATAAATGGGTATTGATGTACGACATTTATGGTATCTCGCCTCATAACTTCGGTTTTAGCGAAACAACAGATTTTGTGAACTTCAAGGACTTAGGGCATTTTAACGAAGGAGTGATGAAGGCTACTAACTTCCTTCCCAAACATGGAGCGGTAGTTCAGCTCACCAAAGAAGAAGCACAACGGTTGGCTGCGTACTGGAAGCTTCAACTGGAATTCAAATAAGCTTTAAGGACTTTTTATAACGAATAAAGGCTGTTTCACGCAACACGAAACAGCCTTTATTCGTTATAAGATTAATAGATAGAATTCTTATTTAAACTGCATCATATTCGCTAATTGTAAGAAATAGTCGTTTGACCAGATATCGAGTTCTTTGGGGTTTCTCACAAATGGGAGAACATCTTCCTTAACCTGATTAATGTCGGATGAAGCCAAACGCTCATTCAACTTGGAAAGAAAGTCTGTTTTGTCAATCTTTTCACCATTGAACTCAAAGATTCTTTCCTGCAAATGCGAAAAATCCAATGGTATATTATGACGGATGTACCATTCAAAATCGTACCAGTCGCGTCCTTTTACCCGGTTTTTCCAAGCCCTGAATACCAGTGCGTGCATCTTGCCGGCAAAAAGGTCGGGTAAAGTATAACAACGGGTCATAAACGACCGCGGCTGTAGAAGTAATTTCTGTTCCGTACTGAAGTTCAAAGGAGGTTGAGTGTCAACTTCAATCTTTATCTTTATTGATTTTTCTGTTTGGAAAGAGACATCGTAGACATCTGTGTGGTCTTTTAGAAAAGCTGATTCTACTCTTCCAAAACTCTTTTTGTCTTTCTTCTGTATAACTACTTCTCTGCCAACAAAGGCAAACTCATCGATAATAGGCTGAAAGAATTTTGAGAAATCAAATGATTCGTTTGGGGATAAAAGAGAGAAGTCCATATCCTCACTAAAACGCTGAAGTCCATGAAAAATTCTCAAACACGTACCACCATAAAAAGCAGCTACATCAAAGAACCCTCCTTGATATAGGCCGGATAGAATAATCTGCTGGTTTACCTCAAAAGTGGCATTGCGCCTTGCCTGGTCTGTTGACAAATCGTAAGCGGAAAGCATGCCTTGATATATATCGTTCATCGCTCTAACAGTTTTAAAATGGTATGGATAGAATTGGCTTTCTTACCCACTTGAATATATTGTTTGAAAATAGCAGAATTCATTTTCTTAAACTCTTCCATGTCGAACCTGATATCATTTCCCAGATATTGCTCTGCGTCTTTTATATAGCGCAGATTCACTTTCGACGAATTGGCTATCAGGTCGCAAAGAGCTTTCTCAGGAGTAGCAATAATGTAGACTGCATCTCCATTGGCTATTTGTGTCAAGCCAATAGAAAAAGCTTCCCGGGAAATTGATTCATAACTAAATCTTCCCAAACTGTTTTCAAAAGTCCGTGCATGCTTAATAGTCATGGACTGTGTGGTATAAACAGCCTCTGGTATTAATCCGTAGAATCTTAGTGCAGATTGCATAGATACATAGGAAGGGGTGTATAGATGGTTGGCAATAAGTCCTATTGAAAGAGCTGTACCGCTTACTTCCGGACTTACTACATACAAGCCTTGTTTTAGACGGATGATTTCACCCGCCTTTTCCAATTCGGCAATCTTCTTATTTTTGGCCTTGATAGTGGGATAAAGCGAAGCTATTACCGAAGATTTAATTGGAATATTACCTAAAGAGTTCAAAATTGCTTTCATAATACGACAAATGTAGTAAATATTTGAACAGCAAACAACCTTTTTGGTTATTTACTGTTCTGATTATAACTTTTATCTGCAAAAAGCTACCTCGTATTATTATAAAGCAGCCTTTTAATTCACTTTTTTTATTTTCCTTTAGCTCTCATACCCATTGTCTTGAACACAGTGAATCGGCTTATGGTACAATAGTATACTTAAAAGTACCAAATAGTACACTTTAATTCTGCCAAATTGTACTAATATTGCAACTTGTTTAATATTAGTAAAGAAACTCCATGAAACACATGTATCAAAAAGCCCTGTTTGCCTGCATCATTCTTTTTGCCGGCGGACTGCTTACCCAACTGTTTGCCCAACAAAGAAACGTACTGTGGTACGATAGACCCGCTACTTACTGGGAAGAAGCCCTACCATTGGGTAACGGACGTTTGGGAGCCATGCTGTATGGCAACCCCGGTTATGAAGAAATTCAGTTGAATGAAGAAACCGTTTCGGCGGGTGCGCCTTATAAAAACTACAATCCGGAAGCAAGAGCGGCATTGTCTACCATCCGTCAACTTATTTTTGACGGCAGATATGCCGAAGCACAGGAAATGGCGGGCGAAAAGATTTTGGCAAAGAACGGTTTCGGAATGCCTTACCAAACGGTAGGTAGTCTTAGACTGGATTTTGACGGACACGATAAGTTTACCAACTTCCGTCGCGACCTCGATTTGGATAGAGCGGTAGCTACCGTAAACTATACCGTTGATGGCGTTGATTTTAAACGCGAGGTGTTTACCTCTTTCACCGACCAGTTGGTGGTGGTACGCCTTACCGCCTCTAAACCGGGACAACTCACCTTTACTACTGCACTGACCTGCCCGCAGCAAGTAACCGTGACCACCGTTGGCAAGAACCGCCTGAGTATGGAAGGTATTACTAAAGGAGAAGGCAAAGGCATGGACGAACAGTCGGTAGATAAAAACAAACCGGGGCTCCGCTTCCGTGCCGATTTGCGCGTAGATGTGGAAGGTGGTTCGGTAGCTCCTAACGATACCTTGCTGCAAGTATCTAAAGCCAATGCGGTGACTATCTACATTGCCATGGCTTCTAACTTCGTGAATTATAAAGATATCTCCGGCGACCCTGTACAACGCAACGTTGCCTACATGAAGAATGCCGGGAAGAAATACGCCAAAGCTTTGCAAGCACACATAGATGCCTATCAGAAGTTCTTCAACCGTGTATCATTGAACCTGGGAAGCACGCCTCAAAGCGAGAAGCCTACCGATGTACGTGTCAAAGAGTTTGCCACTGCCAATGACCCCTTGTTGGTGTCGCAATACTTCCAGTTTGGTCGTTACCTGCTTATCTGCTGCTCGCAACCGGGCGGACAGCCTGCCAACCTGCAAGGCATTTGGAATGCAAAGTTAAATCCTGCGTGGAGTTGCCGCTATACTACCAACATTAATGCCGAGATGAACTACTGGCCGGCCGAGGTTGCCAATCTGCCCGAAATGCACGAACCCTTCCTGCAAATGATTAAAGAACTGTATGAAAACGGTCAGGAAGCTGCCCGCGAAATGTACGGTTGCCGTGGATGGGTATTGCATCACAATACCGATTTGTGGCGTATGAATGGTGCGGTAGACCGTGCTTATTGCGGTCCGTGGCCTACCTGCAATGCCTGGCTGTGCCAGCACTTGTGGGACCGTTACCTCTACTCGGGCGATAAGGAATACCTGGCAAGTGTGTATCCTATTATGAAGAGTGCTTCGGAATTCTTTGTCGACTTCTTAGTAGAAGATCCCAATACCGGTTACATGGTAGTAACCCCTTCTAACTCGCCCGAGAATGCACCGGCGCACCTGAAAGGCAAAGCCAACCTGTTTGCCGGTATTACCATGGATAACCAGATGGTGTTCGACCTCTTTACCAATACCCGTGCGGCCGCCGCTATCCTGAATCAAGATGCAGCATTCTGCGATACCATCACTGCATTGAAAAAGCAACTCCCGCCTATGCAGGTAGGACAATATGCCCAGTTGCAGGAATGGTTTGAAGATTGGGACAATCCTAACGACCATCACCGTCACGTATCACACTTGTGGGGCTTGTATCCCGGTTATCAAATTTCTCCGTACACATCGCCCATCCTGTTTGAAGCCGCCCGCAATACGTTGATTCAACGGGGCGACCCCTCTACCGGTTGGTCCATGGGCTGGAAGGTTTGCTTCTGGGCTCGTTTACTGGATGGTAACCACGCCTTTAAGTTAATAACCAATCAGTTGAACCTGGTTTCGCCCGAATTGCAAAAAGGACAAGACGGTGGTACCTATCCCAACTTGTTCGATGCCCATCCGCCCTTCCAGATTGACGGTAACTTTGGTTGTGCCGCCGGTATTGCCGAAATGCTGATGCAAAGTCATGACGGTGCCGTGCACTTGTTGCCTGCCATTCCCGATGTATGGAGAAACGGTGAAGTAAAAGGTTTGCGTGCCCGTGGTGGATTCGAGATTGTTTCGCTCACGTGGAAAGAGGGTGAAATTGAGTCGGTAACCATTCGCTCCACCGTAGGAGGAGCCCTTCCTTTACGTAGTCACACCCCGTTGAAGTTGGCAGGGAAAGCCTTAGAGGAGTCCAATGAATTTACCGCCAATTCCTTGTATGCCAAGCAGCAGATTGCCCGCCCTATGATTAGCGAAAAGGCTGCCTTGCGTGGGGTTGATTTGAAGAAGTGGTACTTATACGAAGTGTCAACAGAAGCCGGACAAACATACAATTTTACCCGATAAAGACAGATTTTACATACATCTGAACGAATTTGCAGGATTATTTGAGTAAAAATTTATTCTTGCTCACACATAGTCTTTATATTTGCAGTTATGAAATTGTATTACTTCACAACTGTAAATATAAAGATTATGAACTTGAAAAACAAAAGGCTGCTTCCGCTGTTGATGGCAGCATTTTTTACTATCCAGACATCTGCTCAAGATTTATTCCCCGATGGTACGGCCATTCCCGAATGGTTCCGTCAAAATGAGATTGTTTCGCTCAATAGCTTGGGCAAAGCCTATCGCATTACCGACTATGGGGTAGTTAACGATAGCACCCTTATTCAAACAGAAAAGATTCAAGCCATTATTGACCAGGCCTCGAACAACGGGGGTGGGGTAGTGGTATTTCCTAAAGGAACATACCTGAGCGGTTCGCTGTTCTTTAAGCCCAAAACTCATTTGCATCTGGAAGAGGGTGCCGTATTGAAAGGCAGTGATGATATCAGTAACTTCCCCATTCTGATGACACGCATCGAAGGGCAAACCCTGAAATACTTCGCCGCTTTGGTGAATGCCGATAAAGTGGACGGATTTACCATCTCGGGTAAAGGTACCATCAACGGTAACGGATTGCGTTACTGGACTTCCTTCTGGTTGCGCCGTCAGGTAATTCCCAAGTGTACCAATATGGACGAGCTTCGTCCGCGCCTGGTATACATCTCTAATTGTAAAGATGTACAGTTGTCGGGTGTTCGCTTGGAGAACTCTCCGTTCTGGACTACCCATCTGTATAAATGTGAGAATGTGAAGTTGCTCAACCTCTCCATCTTTGCACCGGAAGCGCCGGTAAAGGCGCCCAGCTCGGACGCTGTGGATGTGGATGTATGTACCAACGTGCTCATTAAGGGCTGTTACATCTCTGTAAACGACGATGGTATTGCCCTGAAAGGTGGTAAAGGTCCGTTGGCAGACAAAGACGAGAACAATGGCGGCAACTACAACGTGGTGATTGAAGATTGTATTTTCGGATTCTGCCACAGCTGTCTAACCTGTGGTAGTGAGTCTATTTACGACCATAACATCGTGTTCCGTCGTTGTACGGTAAGTAAAGCCCAACGCCTGTTGTGGCTCAAGATGCGTCCCGATACTCCGCAAAACTATGAATACATTACAGTAGAAGATATCACCGGTAATGCATTCAGTATGTTATACATTAAACCGTGGACACAGTTCTTCGATATGAAGGGACAAACGGAGATGCCGCTTTCCAAGTCGAGCCACGTGGTTATGCGTAATATCAATTTTGATTGCGAAGTATTGTTCGATGTAAATAACTCCGACCAGTACACGATGTCCGATTTCATTTTCGAGAACCTGAATGTAAAGGCTTCTAAGAATGCAGATATCCAGACCGAATACGTGAAAAACTTTAAGTTGAAGAACGTGGTGGTGAATGGCGTGAAGAAGTACTAAAACAATACCGTTTTCTTACAAAAATATGATATGATAATCCGCGCGGATTATCATATCATATTTTTGTTTTATCAGGTAATCCGTTCGTTTGATTTGATTATATTTTTGTTTGAGAAGATAAGCTTAATCGGCAATCAATTTGTATCCGATTCCGCGCACGTTTAAAATTCTAATTCGTTCATCTTGAGATAGTTTTCTTCTTAACTTGGTGATGAATACATGTAGGCTCCGGGTGTTGAAAAAACTGTCGTCGCCCCATAACTCCAGTAAGATGTTTTGCGTATGTACTACTTGATTGCGGTTTTCGCACAAGCGTTTCAGTATTTCCGCTTCCCGGTGCGAGAGTTCTGCCTGTGCGCCGGCCAATGAAAGGGTTTGTGCAACGGGGTCGAACAGGTAACTGCCTATTTCGTAGCGTGCTGCTACCGCTTTCTCTACAAAAGCCATATTAAGCAGGGATTTGATGCGTACCACCAACTCCTGCAATCCGAAGGGCTTCTTCAAATAATCGTTGGCTCCCAGTTCAAATCCTTCTACCACATCATTTACCGCTGTGCGTGCGGTGAGGAAGAGTACCGGCGTGCGGCGATCGGTTTCGCGGATGTGTTTTACCATTTGGAAACCATCCATGCGTGGCATCATGATATCTGCTACTACGATATCGGGTTTACATTCGTGGAATGCCTTCAAGCCTTGTTCGCCGTCGAATGCCGTAGATACCTTGAAGCTCAGGCTTTCTAACGTATCTTTTACGATGGATGCCAGCGTGGTTTCATCTTCCACCACGAGTACATGTGCCTGCTTTTTCATATATTAACCAGGTATTTGAATAGTAAATTCAGATCCTTTGCCGGGAGTACTTTGCACGGTAATGGTTCCACCATGCTTCTCGACCATTGTTTTTACGTAATACAACCCCAACCCGTAGCCTTTTACATCGTGGAGGTTGCCGGTGGGTACGCGGTAGAAGCGGTCGTAAATCAGCTCCAGTTTATCGGCAGGAATGCCGATTCCTTTATCTTTCACTGATAACTTAATACCCTCGGGAGTTTTCCATACCGAGATATCTACTTGTGCTGAATCACGGGAATATTTGATGGCATTGTCCAGCAGGTTGCTCAGTACATTGTATAAGTGTACGCGGTCGGCATGTATGATGAGGCCGTGCGTGGCATACTTTACGGAGAATTCCACCGGCTTGTCTGCTTTCAGGGTATGTTGCCGCGTGAGACTGTCAATCATTTCTTCCAGGTTGATAGCTTCCGGGTGTAAGCGGAAATTCTTCCGGCTTTCCATGCTCATGGATAAGATGTGTTCAATCAGTTCACTCAAATGTTTCAGTTGATTTTGGATAACCTGCATGTATTCTTTCCGTTTTACTTCTGTCTGTTCAAAGTTCAGCATGGCATCGTTGGCGGCATATGCCACGGCGAGAGGCGTTTTAAGTTCGTGGGTAATGTTGTTGGTGAAGTCCGCCTTCATCTCTTCCAGTGTTTTCTGCCGCAGGATGGTGTGTATGAGGTAGTAAAACGAGAAGGCCAACAGCAAAACAATGGCAGCCGAAGTCAGCAAAATACCCGTCATCTGTTTCCAGACAATGGAATCGATGGGTTCCAGGCGTACCCGATAGAGGTGTTTGTTGTTTAAGTTAAACGAGTAATCGAATACCAACGCCTTGTTGGTAGGCACATACATGCTGTCATTGGTACAGGTGGCTTCAATGGTAGAGTCGCGCATGTTAATTAACTCGGTGAGATGCGGTGTGGTGATGCCATCCTCTCGCAATGATTCGGTAAGCAGGCTATCGTACACCTGTATATTGATTTCTATATAATCATCAAGAGCCGAGTGAATACCCTTTTGCACGCTGAGTGCCAGTAGCTCCAGATTATTGTTCTGTTTGATAATGGTTGTAAATGGCGATGCGGTGAGTGTAGCTGTGGTTGATTCCACATAGGCATCCTGCTCGTTCGATTCTTCAGTAGTTTGGGTGACAACTGTAACTGTATCGGCACTCTGGGTAACAATGGAGGATATTTCCCCATGCCGTTCCTCGCGTTGAAGCGTTTGAATGCGGCACACCATCTCGTTGTAGTCGCTGCGCCGTACGCTGAGCATGATTTTATCCTCCAACTCTTTTTTGAGAGTAGAGTAAAGGTCGGTGAGCCAGTACGCCTGATAGGCAAAGATACCTGCGAGGGACAGCACTATCAAGGTGGCAATAACTTTGAAGGGTAATTTCATGAGGCAATTGCACTTTAGCGCAAATATACACAGATTGTACCAACAGACGGTAAAATGATAAGACTAAATAACACTACATAAGCAGCCGGTAACTTGATTTCTCCGGGAGATTCCATTACTTTGCGGCATACATTTATCTAAAAGCAGTGTTATGAAACAATGGATTCTTCTTCTTCTGATAGTACTACTCTTGGCTTGCAACAACAAGTTAAGTGCGCAGCAAATAACCGGTAAAGTTGTTGATGCCCAACAACGTCCCGTAGAAACTGCTACAGTTATAGCACAAACACCCGATTCGGTCTTTGTAGATGCCACACTTACCGATAGTCTCGGCGTATTCCGTTTAAAAGCAGCTCCCGGAAACTACCGCCTTATTATACAACACCTCCTGTTTGAAAGCAAACAGGTCATGGTAGCCGGTACTGATGCAGGTACCATCGCCCTCGAAGCACAATTATATGCACTGGATGAGGTGGTGGTAAAAGCCGATCGCCCCATCGTCAAGGTAGAAGATGGACGGCTCTCTTACGACGTACCGCAACTTACCAAGGATAAAACCGTAACCAATGCCTACGAAGCATTGAAAGAACTTCCAGGTGTGATGGGCTCGGAGGACGAACTCACCCTGGCAGGAGCCGGAACGCCCCAAATCCTGATTAACGGACAGCTCACTACATTATCATACGCGCAGGTGGTTAACTTGTTAAAATCGACTCCTGCCTCCAAAGTGAAGAAAGCGGAGGTGATGTACAGTGCTCCTCCCCAGTACAATGTACGCGGAGCACTTATCAATGTGGTGCTCGAAGATAATGCGGCAGCTAAAGGTAATACGCTGCAAGGTGAAGTGGGTGCCGATTACCGTCAGCGCACGTACGCTTCGGGCGGCGTGCGGGGTAATGTGGTATGGTCTACACCTACGTTCTCGCTGGATGTGCTTTATAATCTTCAGGAAAGTAAGCGGAGGGATGCAGAAACGATGACGGCCAACCATACCTTGCAAGGTGCCGAATATCTAATAAATCAGGAAAACGGTTCGACGGCACGCAATACAAGCCATGTGTTGCGGGTGGCAACCTCCTTTACCGGCAAGCAGAAAGACCGGCTGAGCCTGGCGTATACAGGTAATTACGATTCGGGCACCACCCAACGTTTCTCTGAAACTACCTTCAACGGTACATCGCCTGTGCATACCGATAACCGGTTGGACGGTCCATCTGCCTTGCACAATGTCAAAGTGGAATATAACGGACATAAAGGTTTGGTAGCCGGAGCCGACTATACGTATTACGACGATACCTCCAACCAACACCTTACCAATACCGAATTGGCATCTTCAAATCAACTGCGTTCTGTTTCCGAACAACACATCCACCGCGGTATGCTCTTTGCCAACCAAACGCATGCATTGCCGCACGATTGGAAACTGAATTATGGTGGTAATTTCACTTTCTCGCATAGCAGTAGTTTCTCCGATACCTATAAAGACAAGGTGTTAGACCCCGCTTCCTCATTCAGCAGTACGCAAAAGGAGGTTACGGGCAATGTTTTTGTGGGCTTCACCAAGTCGTTCACACAAGCTTTTTCGGTGCAGGCTTCGCTGTCGGCAGAGTACTATAAATGTACCGAGAATATAGGAGGTGAGAAAATAGAACTATGGAACAATGTAGCGTTGTTTCCCAACGTAAACGCTACGTATGTATTCAGTCCCAAGCATGTGTTGCAGTTCTCCCTGTCGAGTGATAAGAAATATCCCGGCTATTGGGCCATTAACCCCACGGTATATTACCTCAATGTGTACTCTGAAGTATATGGCAATCCGGAGTTGAAGCCATCGCGCAACTACTCATCACAACTTACTTATATTTGGCGGCAGAAGTATGTGCTGATGGGCTATTACAGCCGTACGGTCGATTACTTTACGCAACTTCCGTACCAATCGCCCACGGAACTGAAAAACGTGTTCCAAACCCTGAACTTCGACTTTCGCGAACAGTTGGGCGTGGCGATGGTAATTCCTTTCAAGGTTAAGGATGTACTGAACTCCCGTTTAACGCTGAACGGCTTGCAGATACGCGAAAAAGCTTCGCACTTCCATGATGTGCCGTTTGACCGGAAGAAGTTCTTTGCCGTATTCCAGTTGAACAATACCATCAATCTGTCTAACAAACCCAACCTGAAGATGGATATCAACGGCAGTTACATTACTCCCGCACAACAAGGTATCTACGATTTAACCCGTTACTACGAGGTAAATGCCGGTTTGAAGTGGACATCTGTTAACGAAAAAGCACAACTCAGCCTCCGTGGTAACGACATTTTTCGTACCGGACTACCCAATACTATCGTAGATTATAAGGGACAGCGCAGCCGGATGCAGGTAATGCAAGACACACAAGCGCTTGTCCTCTCGTTTACCTATAAGTTTGGAGGATTCAAGAAGGCAAAGGAGGTCAATGTAGATACTTCGCGCTTCGGTCGTTGACGGGCTTGCCGGTTAATAGGCAGCGTCCGGATACACCTCTATCGTTTGTCCCGGAGCAAGGGCGCACTTCTTGTTGTATACAAAGAATTCCAACGCTTCTCCGTCGGTCAGGGTTACTTTAGTGTACTTGCGGCTAACCTGCAGCAACAACGTGCGCTTGCGGAAGTTTACCTGGAAGCTGTACTTAGTCCATTTCTCCGGAATAACCGGACGGAAAGAGAGCGTTTCGCTCCTGATTTGCATGCCGGCAAAACCTTTTACCACTGCCAGCCAGGAACCTGCCATACTGGTAATGTGCAATCCTTGCTCAATTTCATTGTTGTAATCGTCCAAATCCAAACGTGTGGCATGCAGGAAGAGCTCGTATGCTTTCTCCACATCGCCAATGCGGGCGGCAAGGATGGAGTGTACAAAAGGCGACAGGGACGACTCGTGCAACGTACGCGGTTCATAAAAGCGGAAGTTGCGGCGGATGGTTTCTGTATCGAACTCGTAATAGAACAGGTACATGCCCAACAAAACATCGCTTTGCTTGATATAGCACGAACGCAGAATACGGTCCCACGACCAATGTTGATTGATTGGTCGTTCGTCTACCGGGATATCGTCTACCGTTTTCAGTTCTTTATCCAGATAACCATCGTGCTGCACCATGATGCCCTGTTCTTCGTCCATCGGCAGATACATGTTGTCGATAATCTCCTGCCAACGGGCAGTTTCGGCATGTTGGAAGTTGGTTACCCGGCGTACATGGGCATATTCGTCCGGATATTGGTGTGCAATCTTCTCCAAAGAACGAATGGTAGCTTTCAGCGTTTGTACGCAGGAGAAATTGGTGTACCAGTTATTATCCACATTGTTTTCGTACTCGTTAGGACCCGTTACGCCCAGGATGACATACTTCTGCTTGGGTTGTGAAAATGATACACGCTGGCTCCAAAAGCGGCAGACGGCAATCATCATCTCCAGTCCGTACTGTGCCATGAAGTCCATCTGCCCTGTCATATACGTATATTGCAGGATAGCATGCACTATGATGTTGTTGCGGTGTATCTCCTCGAAAGTAATTTCCCATTCGTTGTGACACTCTTCGCCGTGAATAGTTACCATGGGGTAGAGGGCGGCGCCATCCTTAAAACCCAGGGTGCATGCATTCTCAATGGCTTTTGGGAGTTGATGGTAACGGTATAACAGCAGGTTATGCGTAATGTATTTAGGAGTAGCCAGCAGGAAGTAGGGCACACAACACAATTCGGTATTCCATTGTGTGGTACCGCCGTATTTCTCGCCGGTAAAACCTTTGGGGCCGATATTCAGTTTCGGGTCGTCGCCCCGGTAACTCTGGTTGAGTTGGAATATATTGTAACGGATGCCTTGTTGTGCTTCCGGATCGCCTTCAATGGTTACATCCATATCCTTCCAGATAGCTGCCCATGCATCGCGGTGCAGTTGTACCATCGCATCCCAACCTTTGCTTTTGGCTTCGGTAATTTCTGCTAAAGACGTTTCTACCAAGGCCTGGCGGTCGCAATGGAGCGACGAAACCAGCGATACGTATTTAATCAGCGTAACGCGGTCGCCCGGCCGTACATCGGCACCGGCACTGAAGCCTACCATTTTCTCCTTTTCTATCTTGATGGGACTAACGGCTTGCTCCTTGCTGTTCTTAAAAAGCTGATACGTCATGCCGCAGCAAAGTTGTGAATCCTCCCGTTTGGTCTGTGCCCAAATATAGGCGTACTCACTGGTGGTCTCTGCCCGCAGAATGTTCCACATCTTCTCGTTGAAGTTGGATGTTTCGTGCTTTACATCTCCATCGATATAAGGTACAATAGATACCTTACCCTCGTAGTTTACCGAAGTAACGCTGTACTTAATCAAACAAAGATTGGGATTGGCAAGGCTCGTGATATGTTCTACATGCACTTTCAGGGAGCTTCCGCGAGGCGATGTTACCTCGAAGTCGCGGTAGGAGATACCCTCTTTCATGTTGAGCCGTCGCTCATAACTGTTCACGTCCCATTGGGCAAGATTCAGTTCCTCGTCGATGAGGCGTACGTAGATACCACTCCAGTTGGGAGCATTGGGTACCCGCGAGAAGAAGTGCGGATAGCCGTTTTTCCACCAACCCACGCGGGTACGGTCCTGGAACGTGATTCCTGCCACGTACGAACCTTGCAGGTGGTCGCCCGTATAGGTCTCTTCAAAATTACCCCGTTGCCCGAATCGCCCGTTGCCCAGGCTGAAGATGCTCTCAGAAGCACGCACGCGGTCGGTAAGGAAGCCTTCTTCTATAATGTTCCACTCATCGGTTTGCAGGAATCTTTTCATGGTATCTTGTCTTTATAGGGTTTATAGGCAGGCAAGATACAAAAAAAAGTTGAGACGGTGATTTTATTTTATACAGGGATTTTGTATTTCATCCTACGCACTCACGCATCTGTCCTGAAACTACTTATTCATAGGTACTTAGGTGTGTGCGTAGGACGAAAATCATCCTACGCACTACTTACGCACTTAGGGAACAATTGTCTGTTTCTTAGGGAGTAATTGCTTGCTTCTTAGGAGCTATTATTTTATTTCTTCCTGATAATATTCGCTTAACATAGGCAGAAAAGCTTTGGAACACCCGGGTGTAAGCCAGTTGTACACCCGGATGTAATAAATAAAAACACCCGGGTGTATGTGATGTGTACACCCGGGTGTTTCAAAGCTTTTTAAAGGATGAATCAAAGGATTTCCTGCGATGATATAAAGATAATTACTGCTTCTTTGCGATAGTTTCCTTGACGAAATACACGCAAATGGCTCCTACAATAAGGAATATACCCGCAAGTACCAGCATGTGTACCTGGCGTCCGCCTACTAAATGGAGCAATCCGCCACCTACGATGGCTGCTACAATCTGCGGCACGCAAATAGTACCATTGAACAGTCCCAGGTAAGCTCCCATGTTCTTACCCGAGATGGAATTGGTAAGGATGGTGAACGGCATGGCAAGCATAGCTGCCCAGGCACAACCAATCAGGAAGTAGGAGATGAACAATAAATGTTGGTCGGCAAAGAAGAGGGTCGAGATAAAGCCCACGCCTCCCAATACCAAACTTAACGAATAAGCCAGCTTGCGCGAAGAGAACATCGGAAGAACGATGGCCCACAGTACCGAACCGATTGCCTGTACGGCAAACAGTACGCCCACCCAGTTGCCTGCAGTTTGGTAACCTTCGCTACCGGTATCGGTGGTATTCCATACGGTATCGGCAATGGCGCCGTTGGTATACGTCCACATGTACATAAAGGCCGCCCAGCAGAAAAACTGTACCAATCCTACCGTCCAGAATACCTTCGGGGCATGTTTCAGCAACGAGAAGAAGTCGGCTTTCTCTTTCTTCTCCTCGGCAGTGATGCCGTGAAACTCATCAAACTCCTTCGGCGGCATCTCTTTTACCTTTATGGTGGTATAGATAACACAAAGAATCAGGATGGCGGCACCCACATAGAACGAATAGATAACCGAATCGGGCACCATACCCTTATCGGCAATGTTGCTGATACCTATCCAGGTAAAGATAAACGGGAACAAGTACCCCACCAAGCTGCCGGCATTACACAGGAAACTCTGGATGGAGTAGGCGAGGCCCTTCTGTTTTTCGTTTACCATATCGCCCACCAACATCTTGAACGGCTGCATAGCCATATTGATAGATACATCGAGGAACATCAAAGCAAAGAGCCCGAATATCATGGCAGCGCCTACCGCCATACCGAAGCTTCCGGCATTGGGTAAAAGGCACATTACCAACACCGCCACTAACGACCCCACAAATAAATAAGGTATGCGCCGCCCGAAGCGTGTCCATGTGCGGTCGCTTGCCGATCCGATGATGGGTTGAACCAGGATACCTGCCAACGGAGGCAATATCCAGAAGTAACTCAGGCTGTGTGGGTCGGCGCCCAATGTGGCGAAGATACGGCTGATGTTAGCACTCTGCAAGGCGTAAGCAATCTGTACGCCGAAAAAACCGAAGCTGATGTTCCACAACTTCCAAAAATTTAAATCAGGCTTTACTTTCATGGTATATGTTTGTTTTGAATTATTTCGTAGTTCCGCGCACTACCAGGTTGGTACGCACTATTTTGTTGGATGCTTTTACCGTGGTTCCTTCAATCTTTTCGGTCAGGATGCTGATGGCGCTGCGTCCTACTTCTTCACCGTGTTGCTCAACGGTGGTGAGCTTGGGATCGGTACTTTGGGCAATGGCTCCATCGGTAAACCCGCAGATAGATACCTCGTCGGGAACTTTCAGCCCTACCAGTTTACAGGAGTACAGAATACCCGAAGCCGTTTCGTCGTTGATGGCAAAGAAGCCGTCGGGGCGGTCGGAACCTTCCAGCAAGTCGGGTGTAATGGCAATGGCCTGCTCGCGGGTGTCGCATAACTTTATCATGCTGTCGTCTACCGGAATTTTGTACTTTTTCATAGCATCCAGGTATCCGTTGCGGCGGTTCTTGGAAATCTCCAGGTGAGGCGAAGCGCTGTAAAAGAGAATGCGCTTGCAGCCGGTTTGTATCATATACTCCACTGCGGCAAACGAACCCGCATAATCGTCTACTACCACCCGCTCGGTGGTAACCCCGGTGCAGATACGGTCGTAAAAAACAATGGGAATGTTATTATCCAGCAGTTCCTGGTAATGTTCATAGTGTGAGGTGTCCTTGGCCAGCGAAGCAATTACGCCGCATACCCGTGCAGCGAGAAAAGATTGAACAATCTTTACTTCACGGTCATAACTCTCATTGCTTTGTGCTACCAGAATATTGTAGCCTGCTTTGGTGGCCATCTCTTCAATACCGCTCAGTACACAGGAAAAAAAGTGGTGTACCAATTGCGGAACAATCACCCCAATGGTGTTAGAGCGACTGGTGCGCAGATTCAGCGCCAAGGCATTGGGCTTGTAATTATGCTCACGTGCATACTTATGAATGGTATCCCGTGTTTCCTGGCTGATGTCCGGGTTGTCTTTCAACGCCCGCGACACGGTAGACGGCGATACACCCAACTCGCGGGCAATATCCTTGATAGTGATTTGTGGTTTACTCATGGTACGATGTTGTTTGAACGGTTAACTCTAAGGTTCACACCTACGTGCAAAAATAGAGATATACTATAGAACTATACCTTATTAAATATTGTTTATCACTTCGTGCAAGTGCAAACGTTTGCGAGTTGTACGATACGCATATTGTTTATGCAACGCTTTCGTGCAAACGATTGCATACTTGTGAATGCGAATTTACAATAATAATTATATATTGCTTTGCTGTGATAGCTATTTTTGTTTCGTTAATCAGTGTGGGCAGGCAAGAAACCTCCCACGGGTCTAGAGAGAATACATATTATTAATATTGTTAACTTTAATTTTTGAATGCATGAAGCAAGTTAATCTGAGAATCTATCGAATGATTCTGCCCCTACTCGTAGGGCTCTTCTTGTCTTTGGGTGCTTACGCACAGCAGATCACAGTCAAAGGACATGTGAAAGATGTGAAAGGCGAACCCGTCATTGGTGCAAACGTAGTAGTAAAAGGAACTACTGCCGGTGTAATAACCGATTTAGATGGTAACTTTACCTTAGCTGCCCCTCAGGGCTCAACAATCTCTGTTTCTTTCGTTGGCTATAGAGAGGTTGAAGTAAAAGCTGCCCAATCGGTGGTTGTTACAATGCAGGATGACACACAGCTCCTCGATGCTGTTGTGGTTATCGGTTATGGTACGGTCAAGAAAAATGACGTAACCGGTTCGGTGATGGCTATCGATGCCGATAAAATGGTAAAAGGTATGGCTACATCGGCTTCGGACATGTTGGTGGGTAAAGCTGCCGGTGTGAGTGTAATTACTGACGGTGGTGCTCCGGGTGCCGGTGCACAAATTCGTGTACGTGGAGGTTCGTCTATGTCGGCAAGCAACGACCCGTTGATTGTAATTGACGGCGTGCCGGTAGATAACGAAGGTGTGAACGGTATGTCTAACCCGTTGGCTACAGTTCACCCTGCTGATATTGAAACATTTACTATTCTGAAAGATGCTTCGGCAACTGCTATTTACGGTTCGCGCGCTTCGAATGGTGTAATCATCATTACTACGAAGAAGGGACAAGCAGGAAAGACTAAGGTATCTTACAATGGCTCTTTCTCTGTGAGCACAAAGAGTGGCGAAGTAGATGTAATGGGAGCCGACCAATTCAAGAAATTTGTGGTAGGTAAGTTTGGTGAAGGAAGCGTTCAGGCTTCGGCTTTGGGTAATTCAAATACCAACTGGCAAGACGAAATTTTCCGTACTGCATATAGTACCGACCACAGTGTGGGCGTATCAGGATCTATTCCTCACATGCCTTACCGCGTTTCGGTTGCATATACCAATGAAAACGGTATCCTGAAAACTTCGAACCTGGAACGTTGGACAGGTGCTGTGAACTTGAATCCCAACTTCTTTGACAAACGACTGGATATTCAGTTGAACGTAAAGGGTGTGTACAATACAAACCGCTTTGCCGACCGTGGTGCCATTGGTATGGCTACTCAATACGATCCTACACAACCGGTGTACATGGATGGAAGCCCCTATGGTAACGGCTACTTTATGTATATAACAGGTGGAACCCCGGTGGGTATCGCACTCACGAACCCGTTGGCTATGTTAGAGCAACGTAATGATAACTCAACTGTATACAGAAGTATTGGTAATGCACAGATTGATTATAAGTTCAAATACCTGCCCGGTTTGAGAGCTAACTTGAACTTGGGTTATGACGTGTCTGACAGTAAGGGTGATATCATTATTACTGATAATGCACCGCAAACCTGGAGCTCAGGTAACTTTAAGCAAGGTTGGGGTGAGAACGAACACTATACCCAGCTGAAACGCAACTTGTTGCTCGACTTTTATTTGAACTATGCCAATACATTTGGTGTACACAATATAGATGCAATGGCAGGTTACTCCTGGCAACACTTCTACAATTCAACGACCAATGCTTTCCCGTATTCGGATGCTCAGGCAAAGAAGGCCGGTAAAACAGACTATAAAGATGGTACCGATTATTCTACTGAGAACTACCTGGTTTCTTTCTTTGGTCGTTTGAACTATACCTTGATGAATCGTTATTTGTTAACATTCACATTACGTAACGACGGTTCTTCACGTTTCAACCCGGATAACCGTTGGGGTTTGTTCCCGTCGGCAGCTTTGGCTTGGAAGATTAGCGAAGAAGCATTCATGGATCAGGCTACTGCACTCTCTGATTTGAAACTCCGTTTCGGTTATGGTATTACCGGTCAACAGAACTTAGGTAATGGTGACTATCCTTACATGGCAAGATATAAATATTCAACAGCCGGTGCAAGCTACTATTTTGGTAACAACCAATACGCTTTAATTGCTCCGCAAGCTTATGACCAAAACTTGAAATGGGAAGAAACAACTACCTTCAACGTAGGTATTGACTATGGATTCCTCAACAACCGTATTACCGGTGCTTTAGACGTTTACTACCGCAAAACAAAAGACTTGTTGAACACCGTAGGTATTCCTGCTGGTACTAACTTCAGCAATGAATTGCTTACCAACGTAGGTACATTGGAAAATAAAGGTATCGAGTTCTCTATCAATGCTCATCCGGTAACTACCAAGGACTGGAACTGGAACATCGGATACAACATTTCATACAACAAGAATAAGATTACCAAGATGACCATTAACGACGACCCCAACTACAAAGGAGCAACCTTTGGCGGTGTTGACGGTGGTACAGGTTATAATATCATGATTCAACGCGTAGGTCAGCCAGCTAACTCGTTCTATGTATTCGAACAGATTTATGCCGAAGACGGTCACCCGATTGAAGGTGCATACGTAGACCAGAATGGTGATAACAAGATTGACGATAATGACTTGATCTGCTTCAAGAAATCTTCTCCGGATGTATTTATGGGATTAACCTCACAGCTTTCTTATAAGAATTGGGACTTCTCATTTGCATTGCGCGGAAGCTTCGGTAACTATGTGTACAACAACGTACAATCTAACCGCGAAGCATGGGACGGTTCACAAATGTACGACCAGGCAGGTTTCTTGAAGAACCGTTTGACTTCGGCCAGCTTCACCAACTTTGGAACTTCGCAGTATCGTTCAAGCTACTATATCCAGAATGCATCTTTCGTGCGCATGGATAATATCTCATTGGGATACACTTTCAATAAGTTGTTTACCGAAAAGCAGAATGCACGTATCTACTGTACTGTACAGAATCCGTTTGTCATTACCAAATACAAAGGTTTGGATCCGGAAATCAACAGTGGCGGAATCGACAACAACATTTATCCGCGTCCCACAACGTTCATGCTTGGCTTGAGTCTTAACTTCTAATTAAAGGAAACATGAAAACAATGAAATTTACATATCTTCTTTCTGCAGCATTGCTGGGAGCAATGTTGGGAATGTCATCTTGTGTCGGCGATTTGGATACCATTCCACTCGATAAGGATGAGTTGGTATCGGATGTGGTTTTTGGCAAAGACCAGGCTGCATACGATGAGAGTCTTGCGAAACTTTATGCGGGTTTTGTAATCGGTGGTAACGCCGGTGGCGACTCCGAGCAAGACGTAGTAGGTATTGATGGTGGTAGCCAGGCTTCTTTCCTGCGCGTACTGTTTAATATGCAGGATTTATCTTCGGATATTGCACACTGCTGCTGGAACGACCCGGGTATTCCCGACTTCAACCATATTTCATGGAGTGCATCGAGCCCGTGGATTAAAGGTTCTTACTATCGCTTGTATTATCAAATCAATGTAGCCAATGCTTTCTTGCGTGAAACAACCGAAGATAAGTTGGATGCACGTGGTTGTGATGCTGCTTTGAAAGCAATTGTAAAAACATACCGTGGCGAGGCCCGCTTCCTGCGTGCTATGTGTTATGAGTATGCACTCGACTTGTATAGAAACGTTCCGTTTGTAGACGAAAGCAGTCCGATTGGTAGCGTACCTCCCCAACAAATCATGGCTAACGACCTGTTTACCTGGATTGAAACAGAATTGTTGGATTGCGTGAATGATATGGCTGATCCTACTGTTGGATTCTCAAGCAGCTACGGTCATGCTCATAAGGCTGCTGCCTGGGCGCTTTTATCACGTATGTACTTGAATGCCGAAGTGTACACAGGAACGAAGAAATTTACTGAATGTGTTACATACAGCAAGAAGGTAATTGATGCAGGTTATCAGTTGGAAGGAGCCTATATTGACATGTTCAAGGCCGACAACCACAACTCCAAAGAAATGATTTTCCCGCTTCGTTATGAAGGCGACCAAACCATGACTTGGGGTGGTATGACTGCACTTCTTTGCTGGGGTTCTGCCGAAACAAAGAACGAAGTAAATGCCAAAGACGCATGGCAGGGTTATCGCGCCAAATCTTCTTTAATTAAGATTTTTGATAAAGAAGACGCCAGCGATAAAGATGCTCGTAGAGCTATGATTCGTTCAGAATTTACTACCAATGCTGAGATTACCAATGAAGGTACTTTCCTGAACAACGGTACTCCGGTGGCTAAGTATTACAATGTGAACAAAGACGGAACGTTACCTGCTTCCAAAGAAGCATACGTTGACTTCCCGTTGTTCCGTTTGGGTGAAATTTACTTGAATTATGCTGAAGCTGTATTGAGAGGTGGAACAGGTGGCGATAAAACAACTGCTTTGAACTATGTGAACGACCTCCGCAAGAGATCGTACTCAGATAAGACTGCGGCTCCTATCTCTGACAGTCAACTGACTTTGGACTTTATGTGTGACGAACGTGCACGTGAGCTCTTCTATGAAGCACAACGCCGTACCGACCTCATTCGTTTTGATAAGTTTACCTCTGCGGCTTATGTATGGCCCTGGAAGGGTGGCGTTGCCAATGGTAAAGCCGTTGAAGGTTTCTACAAGGTATATCCTATTCCTTCTGACGATATAGGTTCTAACTTGAACCTGAAACAAAATGAAGGTTATAATTAATGACTAAAAAAGAATGAAGTTATGAAAAGAATATATTTCTATACATTGTTATTGGGACTTCTTGCCTTTGTTTCGTGTGCGGAAGATACAACTTCGCCGGTGCTGAAGTTGCAGAAGGCGGCCGAATTCCAGGCTCTTTCCCAAACACAGTTTGCATTTACAAAGGATAATGCAACTACTGCTTTCCCTACCATTGCATGGGATAAGGTAGATTATGGAGTGGCTACTCCGGTTATGTACGATGTAACATTGACTAATAACGGTAACAGTAAAAGCGTATCGTTGGGCGAAACCGGTGATGCCAAACTGAACTTTACCAACGGTGAAATGAATGCTTTTATGGCTAAGATTGGCGGTTACCCGGGTAAAACGTACGACTTCACTATCTCTTTGGTGTCAAAGAGCAATAATTACACTACAGACCCTGCCACTAATACGCTTACATTTAAAGCTACTACGTATGACCCGAAGGCTGTAAGCTGGAAGTTTGCTTATGTAGCTGTAGGTTATCCGGATTGGGATTATACCACTGCTTACTTGTTGGGTGACCCTGATGATACGGGTGCTTACCGTGGTTATGCCGATTTTGCTGCTGATGGCGCAACGTATGCTATTATTGACGGAAGCGATGTTTCAAAGGTGTTGGCAAGCGGAAAGACTACCAAAAAAGGTTTCTGTGAAATCACTATCGATGCCGATGGTACTTTCAATGCAACCGATCCTATTAAATGGGGTGTTATCGGTGATGCTACTTCTGGTGGATGGAGTACTGAAACAGCTATGGAGTATGATGCCGATACCCGTTTGTGGACGGTAGTTACTTCTATGTTGGATAAGGAATACAAGTTCAGAGGAAATAACAACTGGGATATAAATTATGGTGCTGTTTCTAAGGATGTGCAAGCAGAACTTACGGGTGATTTGAAAGCCGGTGGCGAAAATATCAAAGTTGCCAAAGAACATGCGTATATCATTACACTGAGCTTGGCCGATGCCGGTAAGTATACATATTCAATGGAAGAAACAGATATTGAACAATCGAGCACGGCTCTTTACATGCCGGGTAACTATCAGGGATGGGCGCCCGATTCGGATGATATCTATACGGTAACTTCTCCGGCCCGCGACTTCAAGTTCTCGGGAATACATTACTTTGCTGCTGCAACCGAGTTTGCTTTCCTTGATGGAAAAGACTGGTCGGCTCCTAAACTTGCCCTCAATGGTTTCGATGACTTGAAATGGAATGATGATAAGACCGTTGCTTCTTGTGCATTGGTTGCAGGAGGTAGCTCCAATATCAAGATTGACCATGCTAACTATTACCGTGTTGAGCTGAACCAGAAGAAACTTACTTGTACATTTACCAAAGCCGGTTGGGAAGTAATTGGTGATGCAACTCCGGGTGCATGGGATAATGGTACAGTGATGAACTACGATCCTGATACCAAGTTGTGGAGTGTTGAAATGACCTTTACAGATGGCGAGTACAAGTTCAGATGGAATGCCGGATGGGATCTCAACTTAGGTGGAAACCTTTCTGCTTTGACCGAAGGTGGTGGTAATATTGCCATTACAGCCGGTACGTATGTTGTTGAACTGAATCCGACTGCTAAAACAGCTAAAGTAACGAAGAAGTAATTACTTCGTTGTGTAAAATAGAATGTCAAGAGGGGACGTGGACGGTTCGTCCACGTCCCCTTTGTTTTACTAAAAGTCTTATTTCAACATGAAACAATTTGTAAATACATGGGTGCTGGTGCTCCTTGCACTTTTGTTGGTCAGATGCTCTTCCGAGGATAAGGTAGAGGGCGATTCCTTTACGCCCGATTCGGGCAGTAAGGCGTACTTTACCAACGGGATGGAGTTTACACAGAGTCAAGGAAACAAAACCATTGCGTTTACTACCTCAGGAGCCTGGAGCGCTTCTGTTTTCGGATCGGATACCGGTTGGTGTACGGTAACTCCTTCCAGTGGTAAGGGAGGGTATACTCTGGTAACGGTAGCTGCCGGTGAAAACACATCAGGTCTTTTCAGAGAAGCGGTACTTACGTTTGCAACGGGAAGTGTGAAGCAAACCGTTGCCGTATCGCAATTAGGTAAGGAAACACCCGATGGAATTTCTTTTACTCCCGATGCTCCTGATGCAGATAGTCCGATGACGATTACCTTTAAGGCAGCCTCTTCCTCGGATTTATATAACTACAAAGGTGATGTGTATGTGCATATTGGGGTAGTGTCTGAAGGAACCTGGATGTATGTGCCTGCCGAGTGGAATGTAAATACGGATAAGTGCAAGATGACGGCTAAAGGTGATAATGTATGGAGCATCACTTTGTCGCCTTCCGTGCGTGAGTGGTTTAAATCGGGCGAAACGGCAGTAAATAAAATAGGCATCGTTATCCGTAGCGCTTCAGATGATAAGAAAGGATTGAAAGACGACTCTTTCATTACGGTTACCGATACGAAGTACACCGGTTTCCAACCCGCTGCCATCAAAAACGGCTCACTACCTGCAGGTGTACAACATGGTATCAATATCATTAACGGTACTACGGTTACGCTGGTGATGTACGATAAGGATACCAGCGGTAATCATAAGGATTTTGCGCACGTAGTGGGAGACTTCAACAACTGGAAACTGAGCAACGATGCCAATAGCCAGATGTTCCGTGACGAAACGGCAGGTTGTTGGTGGATTACTCTGAATGGCTTAACAGCCGGTAAGGAGTATGCGTTCCAGTATTATGTAGGCACCAAGGATGGTAACTCATTCCGCCTGGGCGATGCGTACTGCGAAAAGATTCTCGATCCCGATAACGATAAGTATATTTCTTCGGCTACGTATCCTGATAATAAGGAGTATCCTACCGGAGCCATTGGTATAGCCTCGGTATTCAATACCCAGAAAGACAATTATAGTTGGCAAATACCTTCCTTTACCCGTCCGGATAACGATAAGTTGATTATCTACGAAGTGTTGTTACGCGACTTTACTGAAGCGGGCAATATTGCCGGCTTGAAGAGTCAGCTGCCGTACCTGAAATCGTTGGGTGTTAATGCCATTGAACTGATGCCGGTACAAGAGTTTGACGGTAACGATAGTTGGGGATACAACCCGTGCTTCTTCTTTGCATTGGATAAGGCATACGGAACCAAGAGAATGTACAAAGAACTGGTGGATGCCTGCCATGCCAACGGAATGGCGGTCATCTTTGATGTGGTGTATAACCATGCCACAGGTAACCATCCGTTTGCCAAGTTGTACTGGGATTCTTCCAAGAGCAAAACAGCAAGTAATAACCCGTGGTTCAATGTAGATGCTCCGCACCCGTACAGTGTATTCCACGATTTTAATCATGAATCGCCATTGGTGAAGGATTATGTGAAACGTAACCTGAAGTTCTTGCTCGAAGAGTATAATATCGACGGTTTCCGTTTCGATTTAACCAAAGGATTTACTCAAAAAAAGAGCAGTGGTGAGCCCGGTGTCAGCAACTACGATGCATCGCGTATTGCCATCCTGAAAGGATACAACGATGCTGTTAAGGCATTGAAACCCAATGTCATCGTGATATTGGAACACTTCTGCGATATTACCGAAGAAACGGAACTGAGTAAAGCGGATATGATGCTATGGCGTAACCTGAATAAGGCTTATTGCGCATCGGCTGCCGGCAAGTCGTCGGGTAGTGACTTTACTGCGCTTACTACCAAGAATACCACTATGGCCGAGAATGGCTGGGTAGGTTATATGGAGAGTCATGACGAACCGCGTATGGCTTATCTCCAAACTAAGGATGGAGTAGGAGCTTTGAAGACAACCCTATCCGCACGGATGAAGCAATTGGCTACCAATGCTGCATTCTGTTTCACCGTTCCCGGTCCGAAAATGATTTGGCAGTTTGGTGAGTTTGGGTATGATGTAGATATTGAATACAACGGTCGCACGGGTAAGAAACCGCTTCATTGGGAATACCTCTATGCCGATTACCGGAAAGATTTGCATGCTGCATACAGTCATTTGTTGGCTTTACGTGATTCATATCCAACACTCTTTGCCCAAAGTGCCTTCAAGTCATGGAATGTGACGGAGACCGATTGGGCTGAAGGACGGGATATTACATTTGAATCGATAGACGGAAAGAAACTGGTAGTAATAGGCAACTTTACCAATGCAGCCATTACACGTACGGTTACATTTCCGGCTACAGGTACTTGGTGTAATTACCTGAATATAGAAGAGGAAATCAATGTTACTTCACCTACTCATCAGGTAGCGATTCCGGCCAATGAGTTCCGGTTGTTTGTGAAATTCTAAGAATGGTTTTAATAGAAAAAGGCGGCTTGAATCAAACAAGCCGCCTTTCTTTATTTAACGAAGGTGAGTTTATAAAATACTAATCTTTGCCAACATGCTTTGTGCCCAGCCAGATTCGCGGGCAATCCATTTTTCTTCGGCTTCGCCACCCGGTTGTTCGCGGTATTGTGCTAACAGTTCCATGTAATCTTGCAGTACTTCATAAGCCTTGGCTTGCTTATTCTGGCGCATCAGGAGTAGAATTTCCTGTTTGTAAACGTCCAGGTTAGGTACGGCACACATTGATTTTGCTTTCTCTATCAGTTTCATGCACTCCTCATTGCTTTGGGGAGTATTTTCTTTAGCCATCTTGGCCTGTACAAAGATTACATAATCGTGTTCTGAGGCTACTCCGTTGTTGATGTTTTTAGCAGTCAGCACTTCGGCAGTGCGGTAACGTTGGTCGTTTTGGTACATGGCAGCGGTAAGTGTTACCACATCCGACATGGCTTTCTGGTACGCATGGCTCTTCAGGTTGGCATCACTATTCAGTTTGCTGAGACGCTCGGTAAGATTGTCGCAACTGCCGTAACGTACCAGGTTGTTATAGCGGTGTTGATCCTCATAGAAACGTTTTATCTTGCCGATGGCCGAAGCTAAAGCATCGGAGTTGAGTCCGTTAATGGTAAGAAACTCCTGTACAACCTGGTCGGTAGCAATGTCTTGCTTCACAGCGTAGTTCATACCCAGGCGGTCTACTGCACGTACATTAACCAAAGCAGCTACACTACCTATGGTGGCAGCCAGGCTAACAATGGCAGCCTTGTCGTTATTATCATACCAAGCTACATCGGCGGCTCCTTCGGCAACACCAGCCAGTACGCTACCCCAGAAGGCGGCCCGTTGGGCGCGATTTTCGGCTTTTACCACATTGATTACCTGGTGGTCTAATACATAATGAGCTATTTCATTGGCCATCAGGGCAGCCAACTCCTCATCGGAATCAAGAGCGCTGAGCAATCCGGTACTTACCAGCAGACTTCCGTTGGGCAGCATGTAGATATCGGGGTTGGGCGACTGGATAACGCGGGCATTCAGGCGTTCGGGACGGTTGGAATCTAACATACCGGGCGAGAACTTGGCAAACCTGCTTTGTATATAATCAACAATGTAGCTGTCTTCATAAGCAATCTTGCTCAATTCGTCCAGGTAGTCGAGCGATTCGTTGTCTAACTCCTCACGTAATTCGTACCGATATCCCTTTTTATCGAAATAGTCGTACATGTTGTTCCGGATGTACACTGCCTGCCAAAATTCGACGTTGTTTTGCGGCATCAAGGTAAATGCATCCATTTGGTCAATGGGAATGCCTCGTCGTTTGCCGTCAATCTCGGCAACTACGGTAACCTGACTGTAATCGCCTCTTAGCTTACATACTTGTTGAATGATGATCGGAGTACCTTTTGGGCAATCCCGGTAAGCCTTGTGAGCCACCGCTTTTAGGCTGATGGAGTCGCTGAGGTTCTGCCGCACCTGGGCAAAACCCTGACAAACAACTACCAATACGAGTAGAATTGTAGTTAGCTTTTTCATTGTAAAGTGGATTTTTATATTCGTTTGTACGTTTTGATTGACGTTACGAAAGTAAGGAAAGAAAATCCTACGACGGGTGGCTTTTCCCTATTCTGCGATGGGGATTTCCCTAAATGTAAATGTATGTAAACAAAAAAGAGGAAGCTCATTGAAGAACTTCCTCTTTTTTTACTTGCAAAAACAAGTAAATTACTTCTTTTTACGGTCACCGTAGCGGCTCATGAACTTATCAACACGACCTGCTGTATCTACCAGAGTTGACTTACCTGTGTAGAACGGGTGCGAAGTGTTAGAAATTTCAATCTTAACCAACGGATAAGTTTCACCTTCAAACTCAATTGTTTCTTTCGTGTTACATGTTGAACGTGACAAGAATACATCGCCGTTTGACATATCTTTGAATACTACCGGACGGTAGCCTTCCGGATGAAGACCTTTTTTCATTGTGCTATTTATTTTTTAATTATTATATCGTTTTACTATTTGGTAAGAATAGTGTAATGGTCGATTTCAGGGTGCAAAGATAATGCTTTTCCGGGAATAAGAAAATTGTTTGAAGAAAAAAGGGATATTCTCGCTTTTTTTTGTGATTTTTGTGAGATATAATAATATAAAGAACGCACAAGTATGAAGAAACTGATTATGATGTGGGGCCTGGCATTGCTCATTGCTACAGGCGCTACAGCGCAAAATGCTGATAATGGGCTATATAGTGTAGCATTTTATAACCTGGAAAACTTGTTTGACACGGAGCATGATGCCGGAAAGGACGATGCGGAATACTTGCCCGGAGGCCCCAAGCAGTGGGATGCGGAGAAGTATCAGGCTAAACTGACGAACCTTGCCCGCGTACTGAGTGAACTGGCGCGCAACGAGGTTCCGGAAGGTCCTGCAGCCATCGGAGTAGCCGAAGCCGAGAACCGCCGGGTGCTCGATGACTTAGTGAGTCAGCCGGCATTGGCGGCTACCGGGTACGAAGTGATACATTACGAGGGGCCCGATGTGCGGGGTATCGACTGTGCCTTGTTGTACAACCCGCGTATTTATCAGGTAAAATCTTCTAAGTTGGTGCTGTCTGAACCTTTCCAAGGTGATACCATTCATAAAACACGCGGTTTTCTGGTTGTGGACGGACAGATGGCAGGTGAACGCCTGTGTATCATTGTAAACCATTGGCCGTCGCGCGGTGCCGAATCGCCGGTGCGGGTACATGCCGCCCGTCAGGTGCGGACATTAACCGATTCGCTGTTGCGTGAGGACAAGAAGCTGAAAATCATTGTGATGGGCGATTTGAATGATGACCCAATGGACGAGAGTCTGGCAACCCTGGGCGCACGCAAGTACACCAAGCAGGTAAAGAAAGGCGAGTTCTACAATCCTTGGTGGGAGATATTAGAAGATAAAGGGGTAGGTACACTACTCTATCGCGGCAAGTGGAACCTGTTCGACCAGATTGTGGTTTCGTCTACGCTCGTGAAACCCAAGCGCGGATTGGCATACGACCATAGCGAAGTATTCCTGCGCGATTACCTGTTCCAGCAAGACGGACGTTACAAGGGTTCGCCCTTACGTACCTACGGTGGCAACGAGTGGCTTAACGGTTATAGCGACCACTTGCCTACCATCCTGTACCTGCGTAAGAAATAAGATGCGGGCTTTGCAACTTCGAGTTTACAAATGACATTTAGTTGTCATTAAAAAGCCTAAAAAAGTATGGATTTGTTGCCGGAAGGGGGATATTTACAAATAACCGTTTCGCTTATAAAAGTATTATACTTACTTTTGCACAGGAATTTAATTCACAAACAATAAACTTTAAACAAAATGATTAGTTACAAAGAATTAGGTCTTGTAAACACCAGAGAAATGTTTGCAAAAGCCATCACAGGCGGGT